>NZ_CAKJTO010000065.1:0-30795 GCF_917627405.1 Protofrankia sp. Cj5 | reverse complement strand
CGTGTTCCCAGCGCCACTGGTAGAGCCCGGCGAGTGGGATCGCCCTGGCCTGGTCGGCTTCGAGCATGTTGGTGATCAGGGCGAACAGTTCGTGCGCGCCGTTGCCGTCCCGGTCGGGGATGTCGTACTCGATCACCCGGACATAGCGGGCCTTCGCCCGGTCCAGCGGCCGGCCCTCGGTGGCGGCGGCGAGCAGTGTCTCCCGGGCCTTCCCCCGGACCTTCGAGCTGATCACGACGGAGAGGGAGGAGCCGTCGTCGAGCGGACGCAGCACGGGAAGGCGCAGGTCCGCGCCGACCCGCCACAGCAGCGCCGCGCCGGTGTCCTCGGCGGTGCACCAGTCCTCGAAGCCGTAAAATCCGCGATCGGCGAGCAGGAGCCAGTCGCTCCCGAGCCCGGTGAGCAGCGGGCGGGCCAGAGAGCGCTCACCGGTGCCCTTCCCGGAGCCGCCCGGGCCGACCTCGGCGAGCAGCGGCGCGTGCGACGCGCACTCGTTGATCGTGACAGCGCGGACCTTGGTCACCCCGGCCTCGCCCTCCCCGGTGCCGGGCCGGCCGAACGCGGCGACGTTCTTCTCGGACGCCTCGGCGTCGAAGGTCAGCCCGTCGATGCTCACCACCCGCCACGGCCCGAAGAACGCCCCGGGAGTGTCCTCGGTGGCGACCGGCCGCGCGACCTGGGAGAACGTCTCTTTCAGTGGCGCTGAGGTGAGCCGGGTCCGTGCCTTGCACAGCCCGCCGGCCGTCGGGTCGAAACCCGCGCTCCAGTCCGCGAGCACGCCCGCGAGCAGCAGCGCGACCTCTTCGTAGTCCTCGTCGGCGAACAACGCCAGAGCCATCACGAAGTAGACGACGAACTCCGGGGTGAGTGCGACGTCGGAGCGTTGCGCGGTCTTGCCGCACGCCGCGATGGCCTCGGTGACCGTGTCACGTGGCACGTAGGTCGCGAGCACGCCGAGTGAAATCTGGTCGGCGATGCGCCCTGATGGTGGGACGGGGGCAGCTGGCTCCACAGGCCCAGATCATGGCAGTGGTCAGTCGATCCGCCCAGATCCGACCCGCCGGACATTCAAGATCGACCATGACGATTCAAGATCGAAATAGTGTCAATGGCATTGGGTGTACGTGGTGAGCACCCACGTCAGACGCCGTTCGAAGACAATCAACAGTCTGTCGGTGCATGCGCGGCATGTGCTACCCACCCAGCTGTGCCGTGCCAAAACTCAGTGCGAACCAGTGAACTGAGGTTTTGCTGCCCGATCAGGCAGCTCGCTGGTACTCGCTGATGATGCCCCCAGGACCCTGCGATCCTGGCTGAGGAGAAAGTTCCAGTAGGCGCCCTTGCGGGCGAGCAGGTGGTCGTGGGTGCCTTCTTCGACGATCCGGCCGGAGTCCAGGACGATGACCCGGTCGGCGTGGCTGACGGTGGAGAACCGGTGCGCGACGAGAAGGATCGCCTGGTCGAGGCACCGTTCACGCAACCCATCGAAGACCATCGTTTCGGTGGCCGGGTCGAGGGCTGAGGTGGCTTCATCCAGGAGTAGGACCGGCGCGTTCTTCACCACTGCCCGCGCGATGGCCAGCCGCTGGCGTTGTCCGGCGGACAGCCGTGAACCGCGTGGACCGACAACGGTGTCGTAGCCGTCAGGCAGCTCCATGACAAACGACTCGGCCTGAGCAACCTGCGCGGCCGCTTTGATATCGGCGTCGCTGGCGTTGAGGCGGCCGTAGCGGATGTTGTCGCGTACGCTGGCGTCGAACAGCATCGGTTCGTGCAGTGCCGCGGCGACCTGACGTCGGCAGCTGTCCGGGTCAAACGCGTGGAGCGGATGACCGTCGAGACGCACTTCGCCTTCGTCCGCGTCGTAATAACTCAGCAGCAGGCTGACCACGGTCGTCTTTCCGGCCCCGCTGGCGCCGATCAGGGCGACCGTCTCGCCGGGGCTGATCTGGATGCTGATCTTCTGGAGGACGTCGCGGCCGGGCACGTACGCGAAGGTGACCCGGTCGAACTGCGCCTTGCCGACGACGGGCGGAAGCCAGGGTTGGCCGTGTCTCTCGCGCAGATCGGATGTGTGGTTCCGCTGCCGCGACGGGGTCAGGGCGTGCCGTCCCACCCGCCTGTTGGACGGCCCGATCCCGCTACGACTGTCTCGTCCTGGAGTCTCGGTGATCTCCAGGACGCGGGCGGCGCCGACCAGCGCACGTTGGACCATGGTGGACAGCCTGCTGAGGCCGTGCATCGGGGTGTAAAGGGAGGCGAGGTAACTGATGAAAATGACCAGTGATCCCAGACTCAGGCGGTTGGCGAGTACCTGATGAGCGCCCACCCACACCACCGCGGCGGTACCGGTCGCCGCGACGACGTCCGCCACGAGCGGGTACACGGCCCGTACCCGGACAGCCCTGAGCCGAGCGGACGCGCTGCGGCCCGACGCGTCGGCGAAACGAGATTGTTCGTAGGAGCCGCGTGCGAAGGCTTTGACCAACGCGATAGCTGACAGGCCTTCCTCGGCGGTCGAGATCAACTGGCTGGAGTGTTCCCGGATCTCTTCCTGGGCGCGGCGGCTCCGCCGGGCACCGACGGCGGCGACCACGGCGAGGGCGGGCAGGATACTCAGCCCGACGAGAACGAGGACGGGATCGAGGACGATGAGCAGGCTCAGAAAGAGCAGGATGGTGACCGTGTACCCGACCAGATCGGTCAGGCCGGTGACCAGCAGATCCTCGATGGCGGCGGTGTCCCCGGACAGTCGGGTGAGCAGGTCGCCCAACCGCTGCTGGTGAAAGTACCGCAGGGACTGGCCCTGGAGGCTCTCGTAGGTGCGGACTCGGAGGTCCCGGACGACGTGTGTGCCGACCCTGCCGCTGACCTGCTCGGTAGCAGCCGACAACAGCGCTCGCGCCACCGCGACAGCCACGAAGCCGACCGCGACCAGTGGGACAAGTTCCGCGTGGTGATGGTGAAGCACGTCATCAATGAGGACCTTGAGCAGCCAGATGCGGCCAGCCATGAACAGCGGCCCGGCGGCACTGGTCGTCAGGATCAGAAACAGCCGTGCCCGATATGGCCGCAACATCGGCAGGAGCCGTCGGTAGACAGCGAGATCATTTTTAATCATGGGTGAGGGGTGCTCCGAGGCGACCAGCCGCGCTCGGCAGGCCACCTCGGAACTGACTTGATCAGTATTCGCCCTGGAACTCGCCCTCCTGGTGGACGTCAGCGCCCGTGTCGGGCTCGTTCGACGACTCCTCGGGCTCGTTCGGCTCCAGGCCAGTCACGTTTTCAGCCACGATGTCACCTCCCCTCGTTGCAGGCAGACGCGACAGTATGGGCTGCTTCCTGAGAGGCACCTGAGGGTTCCTGAGAGGGAACGGAGTCCCGAACAGGCGGGCGGGTCAGGCCTACTGCCGCGGGCGGCCCGCAGGAAGAGGGCCGGCTGGCATTTCCACGACGAAGCGGGCACCCGGCTGGTTGTCCTCGATGTGGACCCGTCCTCCCGAGGCCACGGTCACGTCGCGCACGATCGCGAGGCCCAGTCCGCAACCGCCGGCGTCCCGGTCGCGGGCGTCGTCAAGCCGGGCGAAACGGTCGAAGATCCGCTGTCGGTGCGCCTCGGGCACACCCGCGCCGTCGTCGGCGACGACGAGCCGTGCGACGCCGTTCGCTTCCACCACGCTGACCTCGATGCAGGTGGTGGCATGCCGCAAGGCGTTGTCCAGCAGGTTGCGTACCACCCGTGACAGCGCTTCGCCGTCCGCGATGACCCGTGCGGCTGAGACACCCCGCTGGTCCACCTCGACGCCACGAGGTTGACGCAGACGACGGACTTCCCGGAACACGACCTCGTCGAGGTCGACCTGTTCACGTCGGAGGCGGGGCCGGGCGTCCAGGCGAGCGAGCCAGACGAGGTCGTCGACAAGGTGTGACAGCCGCTGGGCGTCGTCGGTGAGGTCTGGCAGGGTTACTGTCCAGTCCGCGCCGTCGGGATAACGCGCGGCCACCTCGAGTTGCGCCAGGATGGCTGAGAGCGGACTGCGCAGCTCGTGCGCTGCATCGGCGACGAAGTCCTTCTGCCGTTGCGCGGAGCTCTCGAGCCGGGCCAGCATGTCGTTGAGGGTACTGGCCAACCGCGCCAGTTCGTCCTGCGATCGGGGCACGTCAAGCCGGCGCTGTAGACCGGTCGCCGTGATGTCCGCGGCCTGTTGCCGCAACCGTTCGACCGGACGGAGCGCGCGACCCGCCAACAACCAGGTCACCATGCCGAGCAGAGCGACGACAACGGGGATGCCGACCGCGAGCTCACCGGTCAGCTGACTGACGCCGCGGTCAACCGGGCCGAGCGGGACACCCACGTAGACCGTGGCGGTTCCCGCGCGCGCCGTGACGACCCGGAACGCCCCATTGTCGCCGAGCGGCAGCCCGTGAACAGTGCGGGCCGGTAGCGCTCCGGGCGCCGGGGTGGGCAGGGTCAGTAAGAGTGGCTCCCCTTCGAGGTTTACCGAGCTGGCGATGAGGTGACCCGAGAAGTCGACGACCTGTACGGCTATGTCCCCCTCGCTCTGCGCCGACAGGAGGGTGGCGACGGATCCGTTCTCGACACCGGTGCCGATGTCGTGGGCCCGCTGGCGGGCAGTGGCATCAAGACCGGCAACAAGACTGGCTCGTAACTGGACGACGAGCAGCACCGACGCCATAGCCATGCCGATGGCGATGGCGACCGTTGCCATAATCGTGAGCTTTGTGCGTAGCGAGCGGCGTGGCAGCCAGAACCGCAACGACGTGATCATCAGCCGCCGTCATCGCGCAGTCGGTAACCGGCGCCACGCACCGTCTCGATGCAGCGTCGTCCGAACGGGGCGTCGAGCTTGCGGCGCAGGTACCTGATGTATACCTCGACGATGTTGGGGTCACCATCGAAGTTCTCGTCCCACACATGCTCTAAAATTTCCGTTTTGCTGACGACGGCGCCGCGGTGGCGAAGCAGATACTCAAGCAGGGCGAACTCGCGCGCCGTGAGGCTCACGTCCTCGCCGCTGCGGTGACACCGCCGAGCGGCCGGGTCGAGCAGCAGGTCGCCGGCAGTCAGAACGCTCGGTCGAGGCGCGTTCCCGCGGCGCAACAACGCACGTATCCGCGCGACGAGCACGACGTAGGAGAAGGGCTTGGTCAGGTAGTCGTCGGCGCCCAGATCGAGCGCGTCGGCAATATCGTGCTCGCCGTCCTTCGCGGTGAGCATCAGCACCGGCGTCCACACCCCGGCAGCGCGCATTCGCCTGAGCAGTTCGTAGCCGGACAGCTTCGGCAACATCAGGTCCAGCACGACCATGTCGTACGGCCACTCGGTCGCCCGCCACAAGCCCTCCGGGCCGTCGTGGGCCACATCCACCGCGAAACCCTCGGTAAGCAGGCCACGCGCGACAGCGGCGGCCAGAGTCCTCTCGTCCTCGACGATCAGTACGCGCATATGGCGCTCCTCGGCCCTGCGACCCCGTGGCCCACGATAGGCAGACATAGCTGAGGGCAGACTGAGAAGGATCAATGGGGCGGGTCGCCAACGCCACCGTCGCTACTTGGGGTCACCGAGATAAGCCAGAAAGGGGTCCCAGGAGCAGCGGCTGAGAAAACAAGCGGTTACGCCGGGTGGTGCCGCCTCGGGCTCAGGCGCGCGGTAGAGGGTGGAACGGGTGACGGAGAACAGCTCCTTGGCTGCGTGGTCGGCCGGGGCGTGCCGGGCATCCGCCAGCTGACGGATCTTCTTCTCCTCGGGCGTGTCCCACGGCACCCGCGCAGACAGAAACATCGGCATGACGCGCTCCTTTCCCGCGCGACCCGTACCCCATCAACCGGGCCTGCCCTCGACAGAGCCGGGCAGTTCACCGCATCGTTCGACGCGGTCCTCGCTGACGCCGGCATCTCCGCGGTCACGATTCCACCCCGAAGTCCCCGGGCGAACGCCTATGCGGAACGGTTCGTGCTGACCGCCCGGACCGAGGTCACCGACCGGATACCGATTTTCGGTGAGCGGCATCTGCGTGCTGTCTTGGCCGGGTACGCGGCCCACTACAACGGACGACGACCTCACCGCGGCTGCTGCCTTCAGCCACCACGGCCTGACCATCCGATCGCCGACGTCACGACGGAATGGATCAAGCGCAGGCCTGTCCTCGGTGGTCTGATCAACGAATACGAACGAGCCGCCTAAAAGCCCAGGTCAACGCCGATGGCCAGTTCTGGCACCCCACACGGTTGGACGACAGAGGTACCGGTTTCTGATCATCTCCGGCGGAGGGATTAGCGATCATCAGACGGGATCACCGAGTGAGGCAGAAACGCTGGTCACGGCCTACGGACGGGTTTCGGGCACCGTCAGGTAAAAGCGCTACGACCGGACAATCTTCGCTGTCGACGGACACCATCTTCCGGCAAGGCTTGAAACCCCGGTCAGTTACCGAGCGTTGAGAACTCCATAATTGACCGGGGTAGTGTCTGTCCTACGTCCGGTCCCTCGTCGAGAGCCCGGTGCCGCGCCTATTGCCGGACGCTTCTACTCAGCCGGAGCAACCCGGCACGCTTCCGGGCGGGGCACAGTTGTTCGGCGTATTGAACTTCACCGCGCTATCGGTCAACGTCACTGGACCGCTGCCGGGCTCTTTGAAGATGCCGCCGCCATCGGCAGCCTTGTTGAAGACGACCTCGCTGCCCTCGAGCGTTACAGTGGCAGGGGTCTCGGGAGCGGTATTCTCGTTGTAGATGCCGCCACCTGGTCCGGCAGCCTTGTTGAATATGATCTTGCTGTCCTTGAATGTTGCGGCACCCTCATTGTTGATGCCACCGCCGCGACCGGTCGACCCCGGCACTGACCCGGTCGTGGTGTTGCCGGAAATGATGCTGTCGAAGCTTTCGAACTGCGCGTTCTCACCGTTGTTGATACCGCCCCCGTCACGAGCGGCGACGTTATGAACAATCTTGCTGTCCCTGAGAGTAACGGTGCCCCCGTTGTTGATGCCACCGCCGTCGTCGAAATTGGTCCTGTTATCGGCGACGATGCTGTCCACGAATGTGGCGATACCCTTGTTGTCGATACCGCCACCGTCCCCGCCCGCCGTGTTACCGACGATTTTGCTGTTCTGGAGTGCCACGGTGCCGCCGCTGTTGTTGCTGACACCGCCGCCGTCGTCGTCGACGTTGTCGGCGGCGGTGTTGTCGGCGATTTCGCTGTCCTGGAGCGTCAGGGTGCCCCCCTCGTTGGCGATTCCGCCGCCGTCGGCGCCGAAGCCGCCGGTATTGGTGGCCGTGTTGTGGGTGACCTCGCTGTCCTGGAGCGTCAGAGTGCCCCCATCGTTGAGGATTCCGCCGCCATCGCCCGCGGGATCATCGGGAAGAGCGCCCCGGGCGTTACCGCCGCTGATGCTGGTCCCGATCAGAGTGAGGTTCCCGGCCGCGCCGACCTCGAGAATGCGGAAGGCCGGCGCGGTCGATGATCGGGTGATAGTCGACTTGTCTCCAGTGATCGTGAGGCCTCCGGTGATGACCGGAAGGCCGTCCGCGCCGTTGGGGCCCGTGCCATGCGCGGACGTGATGGTGTAGGTACAGAATGGCGCGAGCCTGATGGTGTTTGCTCCGCCCATGTTGGCGTTCGTGACTGCGTCGACGAGGGCCTGCTCGTCACCACAGGGCACGAACTTCCCGGAGTGGTTCGCTTCAGGAAACCCCCATCCATCGGAAGCCTGTGCCGCGGTCGGTATTCCGACCAGACCGGCTGCCACCAGGACAGTTGGAAATACTGCTCTTCGCACTTTTACCTCTCCTACGGGCGTTTTTGCCCCTCAAAATGGTCCGCCGGTGTGCGCGTTGAGTAACCCATACGGAACGTCAGCTGGCAACGCGACACCCATGGACTCGCGCGAGGACGAAGAATTTGTGGGAGATTAAGCTGGCGGGGACCGTCGGAACCGAAACGTACGCCAAGAAATGATCCGGACTTCGAGGCTTTTGAGGTAAAGGTGTGGGACGTGAGAACGGTCCGGAGTCCGCCGTCCGGAGCCTCGCGGGAGTGGTCGAAGCTCAACCCAATGGAGGGCTCGGATCGGCTTTGTTGCATTACGCGAAGGCAGGACATGGCAAGCTCTGTCGGACCGATGATCAGATCGTCAGGGTGAGCTCGGCGAAGGCAGTCGTCAGCCGCAGGTGTGGGTCGGTGTCGACCCTGAGTTTGTAGTGGCCGCGGCGGATATTCTCCCGCGAACGCATGCCCGGAACTGACCGGCTGGGCGGAGCGGAAGCGTTTCAGCCCGCGCATCGGCCGCAACCGGGCTTTCAGCTGGCTGTGATCGGACTCGATCCGGTTGTTCGCCCGCCGGGCATCAAGATGATTGGACCGTTCCCGGTCTTGTGGACACTCGGTAGGCTGCCGCTGATCCCAGCGGAGGTATCCCGGTGGCGACACGCCGACATTTCACCCAGGAATATAAAGATCAGGCCGTTAGTCTCGTGATCGATTCGGGCCGGTCCGTCGCCGAAGTAGCGCGGAGTATCGGCGTCCACGAGATGACGTTGGGTAAATGGGTGAAGAAGGCAGGTGATGAGGGCCGGGCAGCGGGAACTGTCCGAGTCCGAACGGGCCGAGTTGGAACTGCTACGCAAAGAGAACGCCGTGCTGCGGATGGAGCGTGACTTCGCGAAAAAAGTAGCGGCCTGGTTCGCGAAGGAACAGCCGTGATCTATGCGGCCATCGCGGACTGGGCCACCGACAGCGAATACCCAGTCAGCTTCATGTGCGCCCACCTCGGTGTCAGCCGATCGGGCTACTACCGGTGGCGGACCACCGGCGGGCAGTGCGACCGCGACCGCACGGACGCGGCGTTGACGACCCTGATCCGTCAGATCCACGCCAGCCTGCGCGGCGACCCCGGCGTACGCCGCGTCTGGGCCGAGCTCGCCGCCCGGGCGCCCGCGGTCGCCCACAAGCGCGTCTGGCGGCTGATGAAGGCCGCTGGCCTGCAAGGACGCCACCCCCAAGCCTGGCGGCGCACCACCGTCGCCGACGCCCGACCCGTCGATGCCCCGGATCTGATCGGCCAGGACTTCACCGCCGAGCAGCCGGACACCCGCTGGTGCGCAGACATCGCTTAGAGGGCGTTTGATTAGGGATAATCATCTTATATAACGGCGGAATCAAGCGGTCAAGGCGACACATTCGTTGCCAACAGATCATTGAACGCTTCGACCGGTTGACGCCAACGGCCCACGGTGGACGCGGAGGCGGTCTCCAGCGGTCAGTGCACCGCCCGCATCGTGCTGGAAGCAGGGGGCTCGGCAAACTTGATCGCAATCGGGTGGACTCCTGACCTGCCCAACAGCCCCCCACCTGGGTAACCCAGGCCGTGCGCACCCTCGCGATGGACCTGCAGGACGCGAGATGCCGGGCACGCGTCCTCATCCGTGACCGCGACGTCAGGTACTCGCCACTGTTCGACGCGATCCTCGCCGACACCGGGATCCAGATCGTGCACAGCGGCGTCCGGATGCCACACATGAACGCGATCATGAAGCGGTGGATCCACCGCTGCCACCACGAGCTACTGGACCGCACGGTGATCTGGAACCAGCCACACCTGCTACACGCTGAACCAGTACGAGCAGCATCACAACGCGCACCGCCCTCACCGGGGCATCGCGAACGCCAGACCCCCGCAACCACTGCCAGAACCGATCACCGATCTGGCCACGGTCACGCACCTCGACATCCGTAGACATGAGCGCCTCAGCGGAATCATCCACGAGTATCAACATGCCGCTGGACCTGCACGGACAGGGTTTTCGGCACCCGCAATGTCGGCGCCTCCCCTTCGTCGGAGGTGGCTCTCGGGTGTCGGGTCGGCCGTTCTCAGGGAAAGACGGAGCCAATCATGAGAAGGTGCCAGGCCCCGTCAATACGTGCCGCTTCCACGTACATGCTCCACTCGGGTTGCACCAGGTTGCTTATCTCGACCGGAATGTCCATCGGGCCGACAGTCGTCCCGGCATAGGCATCGAAGGAGATCCTGCCTGGGCTCACCTCTGCGACGAAGGCGTAGTCCTCAAACCGGTCCCCGGCCGGGACCCCGCTGATGTCGACAGGAGGCCTGCTGTCCAGGTGGTCGTCGATCAGGTCGCGAAAGTCGTAGGCCGCCGCAAGCCCGCGTCCGGTGTCGCGTGCACTGTCCACCGCGTTTTTCGCGGTCGTCCCGTCGATGTATCCACGCTCGGACAGCCAGCTGACCAGCTTCCCGGCCACGGTCCCCGCCGCCTTGATCTCCCCCTTCCTGGCGATCACCTTGCGGACCATGTAGTAGCCGAGGAACCCACCCAGATGATCCGGGATCGTCTCCGGGCCGTCGCGCACACTGCTGAGCAGGCCGTCCTCGCTCTCCCTCGCGATACACTTTCCCAGCAGCGATACGATCCCTTCGTACTTGCTCATGGTCCTCTCTGAGAGACGCGCGCGCTGCTCGGCGAGGAACTGGTCGAGCACCTCTTCTATCGAGGGCCCGGTCCGCAACGGTCTGACGAGGACGTCGAGATCGCTGGAGACATATGGGTGGTCGGGGTCGTTGTTGTTGTACACGGTCTCCTTGTAGCAGTCGACAGCGGTGTCCAGGTCGCCGTAGTCGGACGTACACTGGTAGTCGCCATGAGTGAAGTCCAGCGTATAGCGGGTCGAACCATCGACGGGATCGATGTACTCATGTACCAGGATGGAGCCACCGACCTTCGGGTGCTTGTCGGTCCGCCGAAGCACGCTGCCGTTCTCCATGGCGGCGATGTATCTTCCCCAGACGCGATCCCGATGCCGGCCCCAACTACCGTAGAGCGAGTGGCCGTTGTCGATGTACAGGAGGCGTGAGTCGTTATCGCTGATGTCGGGATCCAGCGGTCTGGCGTCCCGAGGAACTACTTCCCACCGCCCGTCGTGGCAGGCCATCAGTCGACGTACCGCCAACCAGGCCGACTTCTTGGCGGCGAACCGGCGACAGCCGAATCCGGTGTGCTGCACGTACCACGCGCCGTCGTCCCCACTACTGACCGCGATCTGCGCCTGCTCCCACTTACCCGCGTCCCGCAACTCCCACCGCATGACGCACTCGTGCGGCACGTCGGGCAGGGCGGTCTCCAGCGGTCAGTGCACCGCCCGCCTCGCACCGGGACCCCAAGCAGAGGGTTTGAATCGGGCTGTTGGGGCAGGTCAGGAGTCTGCCCGATCGCGATCAAGATTGCCGATCCCCTGGCTTCCAGCACGATGCGGGCGGTGCACTGACCGCATCGCGTCAGGACCCTACGTAGGGGTTCGAATCGGGCTGTTGGGGCAGATCAGGAGCCTGGCCGATCACGATCAAAGTTACCGAGCCCCTTGCTCCAACCCGATGCGGACGGTGCACTGACTGCTGGAGACCGCCAGGTGCGCCGCCTTCATGGTGACGACCCAACGGTCCTTGACCCGGATCCGGATCGCATCCACATACATGATCGGATAGACGTCGTCGACGGGCCGGTTCTGCCAGGCCGCGATCTCGTCCGCCACCACATCTGTAATCGTGGAAATGAGTTCCCGGGACGCACGGATCCCGTATACCTCGCCCAGGTGCGCCTCAATATCCCGGGTCGACATGCCCCGCGCATACAACGACAGGATCATATCGTCGATCTGTCCGAGCCGACGCGCGCCTTTCGGGACGATCCGCGGCTCGAACTCGCCGTGACGATCCCGCGGGACCGCGATCGTCACGGGGCCAGCGGTCGTGTGCACGGTTTTCGCACCGTGGCCGTTGCGTGAGTTCCCCGACCCGTTCCCCGAAGCATCCCCGCGCTCATAGCCGAGATGATCCGACATCTCTGTTTCCAGGACGCGTTCGAGCACCGCCTTGGTCATCTGGGCCAGCAGCCCGTCCACGCCATCAATCGGTGTTCCTGACGCCTCCGCGTCCGCCAACAGCCGATCGATTGCCGCCGGCTGCAACACCTGTGCCAGCCGCGCCGCTGCGTCTACGTCAGCCACTGAACCAGCCTGTGTGCCGTTCAACGAGGGTCTTTTCCGAGTGAACCAGGTTCATCCCGACCTGATCCATCCAAACCAACCCGCCCTTACACGAACCATCTGACACCCCCCTACGTCGCCTGCGGCTGGCGTTTGTGCAGGTAGCGGGCCAGATCGGGGTTCAAGTTCCATCCTCTCAGCTCCACAAGCTGGCCTTGGCTGCTCGGTGGCCTTCGGCCACCTTCGCCACCAGCCGCGATGCCTTCCCGGGGGGGCGACCCCCGGACCCCCGGTGTCGAGCTTTGCTCGACCTGGCCGGGGTAACAATGATCGTTATGTGGCCAGCCGTGTAGCCAAGATGCGCTATCTGTCGTCCTGGTCCTCCGCTGTGTCGTCCTCGTGCTCCTTCTCGGGTTGCGCGCCGGTGTCGGCCTCTGGTGCGCGGAAGGCCGAAGCGATACCGGATGAGTTGTATCGGTGTGGCCGACAACGCGGCCAGGGAGCGCCTGGACGCGGCGAGCCGGAATGACGATCTCAAACGCGCTCTGAGGCCGAGCAGCTCACCGCGCCGAGCAGCTCACCGCGGCGCAGCCCCATCGTGATCGCCAGGACGAACAGTGCTTCGAGCCGGTCCTCTCTGGCCATCGCCAGGAAACGACGGGCATCATCTGTGGTCAGCGTACGGCGTTCCCCGCCTGCCAGGCTCGGCGGTCGGACGGCTTTCGCGACGTTGCGGCTCACGAGATCCATCCGTTCCGCGTCGGCGAGTGCGGCCCGTAACACCGCGTGAATCTTCGCGAGGCTTGCGGGCTTCATCTGGTCACGGCGTGCAGTAGGCGGAATCAAGCGGTCAAGGCGACACATGCCTTTCCAGCAGATCGTTGAACACTTCTACCGGCTTGCGCCAGCCCAACGGGCGAGTTCAAACGGTCGTAGCGACACTCCGATAGGATGATCTCGGCAGTGTCGACAGACTGGACGGTAGCTGGCTTCGCGCGAGTTGTTGAAGATCGAGGAGTGGGCGACTATCTCCCGGGAACTGAGCCGGCACAAGTCGGCGCGGTATATCGGGCAGCTGCTCGGCCGGCACCACTCAACAATATCTCGGGAGATCGACCGTAACGGCGGCGCGATGGCATACCGTGCGGTCGAGGCGCAGCGACGCCGCGAGGAGAACCTGGCACGTCCGAAGGAAAGAAAGCTCGAAGCGTTGCCACGGCTTCCTGGCGCGGTGAACGATGGTCTACGAGAAAGTCGACATGGTCAACATCAGCGAACGGCCGAGGGAAGCCGATGACCGCGCCGTGCCCGGGTTCTGGGCAGGGGACTTGATAATCGGGCAGGGAAACAAGTCCCAGCTCGCGACGTCGGTCGATCGTAGCGCGCGGTTCGTCATGCTGGTGCGGATTCCCTACGACCGTAACGCCGAACGCGTCGTCTACCTGCTCGCGAAGAAGATGGAAAACCTGCCTGAGTTCTTCCGGAACAGCGTGACCTGGGACCAGGGTAAGGAGATGGCCCGGCACGCCGATTTCACCGTGAGAACCGGCATGCCAGTCTATTTTTGCGATCCGCATTCGCCGTGGCAGCGGGGTTCGAACGAGAGCATCAACGGCCTTCTTCGGCAGTATTTCCCGAAGGGCACGGACCTATCCGTGCATTCCCAGGAAGATCTCGATAGAGTGGCCGTAGAGTTGAATGGCAGGCCTCGTGAGACGTTGGGCTGGCGCAAGCCGGTAGAGGTGTTCAACGATCTGCTGGAAAGGCATGTGTCGCCTTGACCGCTTGATTCCGCCCCGCCTGCCGCCCGATGATGACAGCCAAGCCGATGAACGAGCACGGATGCTGGCGGACGACCACGGATGAAGTGCACGGGCCAGCGCTCTGTGCGCCGTCCACTGCCTTGTCGTTGATGACGATGCGGGGCTGGCTTGGTGAGACGGTGGCCACGTTGAGGTTGACATCGGGGCGACGAACGCCGACCAGAGCACCGCGCCGCATCCCGGTGGTGACCGCCAGGAGGTACATGGCATAGAGCCGGTCGTCTTGGAGGTGCCTGACGAAGGCGCGCAACTGGTCAGAGACGCGCAACTGGTCAGGGGTCCATACCGTGGGCGAACACCGGTCGATCTTCAGTCGGTCGGCTAGGAACGTCAGGCCGGCCACGATCCCACGATGTCTGCTACAACCGGCAGTGGATCCATTCCACGATCAGCCGCCGCACGCCTGAAGAGCCCGGACTCGAATGTGACGGAAGGACAAGATCCGCGGCATGGTAAGAAGTGTCCACGAAAGTGGGAACGTTCCAATTGACAAGGTTGCTGCCTGACAGGGCTGACCATCGGCCCGTCGAGAACCCGAGGCTTCTCTTCCCGGATATGAAAGCCGATATCCGTCTGGCGCTGGGCCCCAGCGGATCCTGTCCGCAGCGTAATTTTTGCCACGTAGTTCTGGCGGCGTGGGATCCGAGGGCTCTCGGTGGGATTCCGCTCTCGCGGATGGTTGAAGCGTTTATCTCGGCGACCACTTAGAGCGACCGGCAATAGGGGACGCGGCGTCGCGGGGCTGGGGCACGCACCTCGCCGCGTTGTCGTCGGTCGTCACCCAGCACCAGGGGGACTTCCTTCTCTGCCTTGCGCCGCACGCACCCCAGCCCCGCTCCTTCGCCCCGGAGCAGCGCCGAGCATTCGGTCAGTGCCAGGAACGAGTTTTCATGATCTGTTGGACGTGCCGGTGTGGAGCGCCCACGTCGGCGAGCGCTCCACACCGAGGGGCTCAGACAGGGCGGACGTGCTCCGCCTGCGGGCCCTTCTGACCTTGCGTAACCTCGAACTCGACGCGCTGGTTCTCTTCCAGGCTGCGGTAGCCGGCACTGTCGATCGCCGAGTAGTGGACGAACACGTCGGGACCGCCGCCGTCCTGGGCGATGAACCCGAAACCCTTCTCGCCGTTGAACCACTTCACGGTGCCCTGAGCCATGTGTCGTCTCCTTCGTGGGGCTGGACCAAGCCCGCCCGCTGCGAATACTAGGTTGCCGCGGTGGGATCGTCCCACTGCCGGAAAAGACCGGAGAAACGAAAAACGCCCGCTGTCAGACTCTGGGGCGTTTGAACGTTCGAGGAAGCTCCAACTGCAACACCGTCAACCTACCAGGCTTGGCGGGGATGCGCCGAGCGAGGGGCACATCCAGCGGATACCGCGATAGGTGGCGGGGGCCGTGGGCTTGGCCGGTACGCCGGGGGTCAGGATGCTCGAGGCGGGAGCAGCTTGGCTGATTGGCTCGCTACTGCTAGCAGTTGTCCATTTTTGTCGAATATTCTGGCGGTGATCTGGGCCACACTGCGGATCACGGCTTCGACCCGGGCATCGACCAGCACCCAGTCCGTCTGGGCTATGCGTCCGACCCGCAGGCTGTTGTCCAGGCTGAGTGTGTAGAAAGGCCTGCCCACCGCGTCGATGACAGCGGTTGGCGCCAGATCGGCGAGGATTGCGATCGAGGCTGGCGAGGTCAGCATGGGTTGAGGTAGCCGTGCCCACAGAGCGCAGTGACCTGAACCCGGATTGCCGTCAAGCGTTGACCGTGGGGGACGGGCCCAACGCTGTTCAATCTGAGCGAGCATGCCTCCCGCCTCCTGAATGTCACCGCCGCTGCTGGTGTGGATCCGCGGCGGGCAGTCGAGTGGCTCTGAGGAGATGCCCTCGGGCGGGCCACCGAACTGCAGGCTGTCGCCGGTCGTGCCTCCGAAGGTGCCCGTGGCCAGCATGGCGAGCCGGCCGTTGATCGTGCCGCGGACAGCTGCTTGGGACAGGCTCCGCCCGTGTTGGCCCACCTCCAGGTGAAGACTGAGACACGCGTTGGTCTCAATGGGGGAGATGTACTGAACGGTCGCCCACAGGCAGCCTCGATCGAGGATGCTCTCGCTGACCGCGATCGCCGCAGCCAGCCCACAACCGCCCCACAACGTGCCGCCGGAGTTAAGCAGAGGTGGGCCGATCATGAGGCTGCCGCTGTTGGCTGTGACATCGACAGTCAGCCCGAGCAGCTCATGCGTGTTCCCTCCGGTGGTCCGGTCGGCACCTTCTACATCGATTCCGATGCTCATGTCCTCATGCTCGCAGGTCGCCGTGCTTGCTTCATTGAGCCGTGGAGGGCTGGCCACGGTGGGCGTTTTCGAGGCGTTCCCAGGGAGTGCGAGACTTCCAGTTTATGGTGCAAAAACCCCGGACCGCTGTGGCCCGGCTCATCGCGATCGGAGCCGGACTGTTTCTTCTCGGCGCCGCGGCTGGCGCATGCAGTTCCGGCGGTGCCACGCCAGCGTCCGTCGCTACCCCGACGAAGATCCAGGCGCCGCTCGGTGCCGAAGCGGGCATCAGGGCGCAGACTGGCAGCGACCAGGGTTCCTCCCCGCGGCCGTCGCCCATAGCCGGTGGCCAGCTGACTCCTGCGCCTGGATCACCGCCGGTGTGCGGTGAGTCCGAGTTACGGCTTGACGCCGGGCCGATGACAGCTGCCGCGTCCGCCGAACGTCAGGGATTCGTCGTCATCCTCACCGATATCTCCGACCGGCCATGTTCGCTGATCGGCTATCCAGCCGTGGTCGCGTTGAACAGCGAAGGCCGCCAGGAACGGCCCGCCGCTCGCTCCGAGGGCGGCAGCCTGTTCCGGGTGAGCCCACCCGGAACGGTTGTCCTCCAGCCACAGCACAGCGCGTCCTTCGGGGTTGAGTGGACGGCAGTCCGCGCCGCGGACAAATCAGGTGAAAAGGACGCATGCCTGCCGTACGCAAGTTTCGTGATCACACCACCGAATCAGGGGGGCGGTCAGCACATCGATCGACAGACGACTATCTGTGACGCATTCCAGGTGCATCCCGTGGTCACCGGAACCACTGGGGCACGGGCACACTGACCGCCAGCCCAGAAAACGGCACCCGGCCATGCCGGGCTGGCATGTCGCCCAACTGCGACTGGGATGGCCGATGGGACCGTCGTCCTATGACGACGCCCGGAAGCCCGCGATGCCGCGCAGCCGCGGGGCAGCACCCACCCGGGGATTCCAGCCCAGTTCTGAATACATGTCATTGTCCTGCCAGCGGACCAGCGCCTCCCGGTCCAGGGCGGTAAGCGACTCCGGCAGAGCGTCTAGATGATGCCATTGAAGCTGGTTTGTTCGCGGGTCCTGGCCGGGCGAGGGCATCCCGCGCCAGTGCGTCAGCCGGAAGAACAGCCCCACCCGTTCACCGGTATCGGCATAATAATGATGTGCCACATGCGCGAGCCACACATGCGCTGCCATGGCCATTACCGATGCCGTGTCGTCGGCGATCCGGAGCACAGCCTCTATTGCTGGCTCACCGCCGTGTAACTCGCCCCATGGTAGTTGCCAGGGTGAATCCGGCTCACCGGAACGCCCCAGCAGAACCGACCCGTCCGCGCGCCACATCAGCACATGGATGTTGATCGGTAGCTGGACTCCACGGTCGGTGTCCGTGCGGTTGGCATCATTGCCTGTCACCACAGCCCCTCCGGGGGTCTTGCCAGCAGCGGCGCGCATGTGCGGAAATCCTGCACCGTACTCCAAGGGGATCGCTATGCGATCCCCTTGGCCCCCCGCGCTCGGCCGGTTGCACCGTTGACGCAGTCAAACACCGGCTCGATATCCGAGCTGGCAGGCGTCCAGCGGTCAGCCGCGCTCCAGCTGATGGCGGGATGTTCCGTGGTGCCGACGATTGCTGACCACGGCTGCCCGACCATCATGTTTGCCAATCGGTCCCTACTGTGCATTCCCGCAGTCATTCTGCTGGAATTCCGGCGGTGGGCAGCCGCTAGCCCACCACCCGCCGTTCGTCGGAAGCTCTGCCCCGCTGACGGCCCTCCCCCGCGAGCCGTCAGCGCCGCGAGACAGGGCAAGCATGCGCCGTGAGTTGTCATCACGGCCTCCCAGATCCTCACTTTCGCGGCATGAGTGAGGGTGCCTGCACATCATGGCGTTTATAGCATGCAGATGCAAGGCTCGGGTGCACGTGCAGAGGTCTGGAAGCGCAGATGCGGCGCCGGAAGATCGGATAACGTACTCTTGCGTCGACTGATGCCGAGGGGGCCGACCGTGGCGACCGTTGACGCTGGAGGCGGTCCGACCGTGTGTCGGATCATCCTGGGTTCTCAGCTCCGTCGGCTTCGTGAGGACAACGGCATCAGTCGTGAGGATGCGGCTTACAGCATCCGGGCATCCGAATCAAAGATCAGTCGCCTGGAGCTGGGGCGGGTCGGCTTCAAAGAGCGCGACGTTGCTGATCTACTCACGCTCTACGGGATCCTGGACGAAGCCGAGCGGACGCCGTTGTTGTCGTTGGCTCGCGAAGCCAACCGGCCTGGGTGGTGGCACAGCCACAGCGACGTCCTGCCGGGCTGGTTCCCGTTCTACATCGGGCTGGAGGAGGCCGCGGTACTGATCCGAACCTACGAGATCCAGTTCATTCCGGGCCTGCTCCAGACCGAAGACTACGCTCGTGCCATCATAACTCAGGGTTACAAGGGGATTCCGGCTGAAACCATCGAGCGTCGGATCAGTGTGCGGATGAACCGGCAGAAGCTGCTGATGAAGCCAGATCGTCCTAGGTTATGGGTAGTTGTGGATGAGGCTGCCTTGCGGCGTCCGATAGGTGGGCCCGAGGTGATGCGCGCTCAGCTTGAGCACCTGATGGCGCTCACGGAACGACCGAATCTTACTTTCCAGATCATGCCGTTCCATTTCGGTGGTCACGCCGCTGAGGGCGGTGCATTCAGCATCCTGCGTTTCCCTGGAAAAAATCTACCGGACGTTGTTTACCTGGAACAGCTCGGCGGTGCCGTCTACCTGGACAGGCGAGAAGAGGTTGACCGCTACCTGAACGTCATGAACCGCCTCTGTCTCGACAGCCTGCTTCCGGCTGACAGCACCGATGCTCTCAGCCGGATCCTCAGCGACACCTGACACGAGCTGGACCGCACCCGGACCATGATGTTCTTCGCGCCAGTAGAGGGCGCGAAGCGTCCTAGTGGTCTCGGGCTCATATGAGGTCTCTACTGGATCAGGTTGTCAAAGTCGCCGTCCTTGGCACCGAGGATGAGCGCTTCGATTTCGGCGCGGGTGTAGATCAGTGCGGGACCTTCGGGGTGCCTGGAGTTGCGGACCGCGATGGAGTCCGCTGAGAGGCGGGCCAGCTCCACGCAGTTTCCCTGTGAGTTGCTCCGCTGGCTCTTCTGCCACGTGACCTGCGGCAGCGCGGTCGCGGATATTCCGTTGTAGATCTCCTGCATGGTGGTCTCCCTCGATTTCGGTTGGCCGCCAGCGACGCGAAAAGATCATAGTTGTGCACCGGTGGCGGGGTGGTGCGCATGTCGGAACTCGCTTCGCGGTCTTGCACGCATTACTGGGCGTGGCTCGCACGGACGCGGTCACGCTCGTCTGGACAGGCACATGAACATGAGCAGCCCGCCGGCGGAACTCACCTCCTCCCGCTTGGCGGGAGCCTCGGTGTGCGTGCAGATGCACGTACTTCCTGCGCAGGATATAGCACGGTCGTTCGCACGTGCATTAGGGAAACAAAAATTACTTTAAGTGTCAAAAATATGGCGGATCGTATGCAAAAATTATCAACCGCCCATGGTCTGTTACGATGAGATGTATATTGATTATTTATAGTTACTTTTGGTGCTGCGTATCCACCTCGATGAGTGGACCGATCCGCCGATCACTGCTCTGCGCTCGATGTCCCGGGTCATGAGCTGCTATGGCCGACCAGCCTGGCGAGGCCGGCCGTGGTGAACGCACGCCCGGCCGGGGAGACGCTCTCGGCACGGTTCAGCCGCCGGTCCAGGTTGATCGCGGCATTGATCATTGCGAGATGGGTGAACGCCTGTGGGAAGTTGCCCAGCTGCTCGCCGGTGAGCCCGATCTCCTCGGAGTACAGCCCCAGATGGTTGGCGTAGGTCTGCATCTTCTCGAAGATGAACTGTGCCTCGGTGAGCCGGCCTGAGCGAGCAAGCGCGTCGACATACCAGAACGTGCACAGCGAGAACGTCCCCTCCGAGCCGCGCAGCCCGTCCGGCGAGGCCTCCGTGTTGTAGCGGTAGACGAGGCTGTCGGAGACGAGTTCGGAGTTCATCGCGTCGAGCGTGGACAGCCACATCGGGTCGTCCGGCGTGACGAAGCCGACCTGCACCATGCGCAGGAGAGAGGCGTCCAGCACCTCGGTGCCGTAGTGCTGGATGAAGGCCCCACGCTTTTCGTTCCAGCCACGATCCATGACCTGCTGGTAGATCCGCTCGCGCTCCCGTGCCCACCGCTCCTGGTCGCCGGGCCGGCCGTGCTCGGCGGCGAGCCGGATGGCCCGATCGAAGGCTGTCCAGGAGTTGATCCGGCCGTAGGTGAAGTCGGCCCGTCCGCCGCGGGTTTCCCAGATGCCCTCCTCCGGGGAGTCCCAGTGGCTGCACAGCCAGTCGAGAATCCGGAGCAACCGCATCCATCCTGAATGACTGAGATTGACACCCTTGTGATCGGCGAAATAGATGGAGTCCAGCGCTTCGCCATAGATGTCGAGCTGGAGCTGGTCGGCAGCGCCGTTGCCGATACGCACCGGTCGGGAGCCGCGATACCCCTCAAGGTGCTCGAGAAGCTCTTCGTCCAGATCGGATGACCCGTCCACGCGGTACATCAACCTTAGCGGTCCGGATCCGTCGCCCGCTTGTTCCTCCACCCGGTCGGACAGCCAGCCGACGAACATCCGGGCTTCTTCCACATACCCGAGCCCGAGCAGCGCGTACACCGAGAACGAGGCGTCGCGGATCCAGGTGAAGCGGTAGTCCCAGTTACGTTCGCCGCCCACCTGCTCGGGTAGCCCCGCGGTGGGCGCCGCCACCAGCGCGCCGGTGGGTGCGTAGGTCATCAGCTTCAGCGTCATGGCCGAGCGGTACACCTGTTCCCGCCAGCGGCCATGATAGGTCGACCGGCCCAGCCAACCACGCCAGAATGCGACGGTCTCGTCAAACATCGAGATAATTTCATCTCTGGCCAGTTGGCGCGGTGGCCCGGCCGCACCGGTTTCCAGCATCACCGCGCCGATCTCGCCCGCATGCAGGTTCGCCGATCCTTGAATACCGTCACCCCGCGGATTCCGGATGCGGTCGGCCGAGGCCCAGCCGATCGTTCGGGCCGGATGCATCGTGAGCTGTATACCGTTCGCCCGGAAGACCGCTCCCGCACCAGTCACATCCAGGGTATGGGTGGTGCGGCCGTAGTCGAACCGCGGCATACAGTCGAACGTGAAGCGCATCTCACCGCGTACGACCCGGACCAGCCGGACCAGCCGATGGTTGTCGGTGGCGCGCTTCGTGTCCACAACCGGCATGAAGTCAACCACTTCACCCACACCCGCATCGGTCATGAAACGGGTGATGAGTATCGCGCTGTCGGGAAAGTAGAGCTGTTTGGATACGTATCCTGGTTCGGCTGGAGCAATGCGGAAATGTCCCCCTTTCGCACGGTCGAGCAGCGCCGCGAAAACGCTCGGTGAATCGAACCGTGGCGCGCAGAACCAGTCGATCTCGCCATCTTTCGTAACCAGTGCGGCTGTGTGCAGGTCGCCGATCAAGCCGTGATCGGCAATCAGCGGATAGTCCATTTTTCTCCCTGTGCTCCCGCGGGTGCCGGACCCACCGGTTTCCGGCGGATGCAGCGGTATCCCCAGTGGTGTACCCAGGTTGCCGGTCCGTTCACGAAGCGTATGAGCGACTTACCCGTCCGTGCTGCTCACCCAGTTCGGGTGGAGCGGGGCGAGGTGCGGGAGCATATTGTGGCGGCAGCGGGAACGAAGAAGGTGACCATGGGACGGCTGGGGGATCACGCGGCGTCGGTGACTCTGGTGGGGGCAGGTCCGTGAAGGGGTGGCGCGGTGACTAGCGCGTTGCCCCTTGCGCTTGCCGCCGGCATTTATCCGCTGGGCCTGGCCATTGTATTGCGTTACCTTGGAGAGCCCGCCTCGATGCGGCATGCGTACGCCTATCTGGCGGGCACCGCGACAGTCACTTTCGTCGCGGGGATAGCAATTTTGTTGGCCTTGCGTGGCTCGGGCCTGACCGAACGGCAGCATCCCGCGCCGGGCGGTGGAATCCAGGTTTTCCTCGGGGTTGCGCTGCTGTTCGTAGCGGTTCGCCTCACCCGGCGGCGAAAGCGTGCCGGCAGGGATGCCAGCAGGGATACCGACAGGCTGGATAGACAGAACGAACCGAGTGAACCCGGCAAGGAGACGGGAGCGAACGGCGCGCCTGGACGGCACCCTGGACTTGGTCGCGTTTACCTGCTGGGGGTGGTCACGTATCTGCCGTCGTTGCTCTACATCAGTGCGATAAAGAATCTTGCTGATTCCCACAGCAGCAACACTGAAACCGCACTGCTGCTGTTGCTGTGTGCTGTTTTCGTGCTCCAGATGGTGGAGCTTCCGATCATTTTGCGAATCGTCGCTCCGGCGCGGACGGGCGCGATCCTCGCCGCTTACAACGGATGGATGCACCGGCACGGACAGGATCTTCTCATCCTGCTCGCCGCCGCTGGCGGTGGCTACGTTCTCATAAGCGGCATCATGACCCTCCTGGACTGACCGATCAACGGTCGGTGCCCGGATAGCGCCCGGATAGCGTCGCACCCGCACCCGCACCCGCAGCAGAAAAGGCCGATCGCTCGCGTGATTCTATTCCCGGGTCAGCCGTTGCAGGTCACCAGCGGCAGGTCCACGGCCCGACTGGCGGCGAGGCGCAGGAGCTTGGGCAGCAGAGCGGCGAGGACGGCGGCGTCCTCGCCGGCTTCGTGCGCCCGTCGTTGGGGTATTCCCCAGTGTGCCGCGAGGGTCGCCAGCTTCAGATTGGGCAGTTGGAGGTCGAGTTGGCGTGCGAGGGCCCGCGTACACAGCCGTCGATCGACGGGAAGCCGTAGGTCGGCCCGGCCAGCCTCGGCCGCGATCATTTGCCAGTCGAACACCGCGTTGTGGGCGACGAACACCCGGCCGGCAAGCAGGGACGTCAGTGAATCGACGATCTGGCCGAACGTCGGGCTGCCCGCGAGTCGTTCACGGGTGAGGCCGTGAATGTGGACCGGCCCAGGGTCACAGCCCGGATCGAGCAAGGTCGACCAGCTGTGCTCGACCGTGCCGTCCGCGGCAACATGGACGACGGCGACCGACAGGACGCGGTCCACCCGGGGTGACAGACCCGAGGTCTCGACGTCCACGACGGCGTACCGGTGCGGGAACAAGGCGGCGAACTCACGGTTCGGGACCACGGTGGTTGTCACAGAACGGATCTTGCCGGACCAGTCTGCCGGGACCGCATCCATATGCACATGAGAGAGACAATTCTTGCGTTGGCGTGTTGATAAGGACCTTGCCTGTCAGCTGGCCAGTTGGGATCGCCGTGGTTGCTCGCGGGCGTGCTGATCTGGTTACAAACTGTTTTGATCATGATGCGAACAGGGATACCCGTGATCAAAATGTCTCGTCTCGCCTCGCCGCCACCGCTCACATTCAAGCGGTGTGTTTACTGTTACCCTTCGATGTCATTGTTGCTCGCTGGGGACTCGGAGCGGATCTGTGTATATATCTCGCGGTGATCGATCACGGCGGGTGTCGCGCCTTGTGCTGCTTGCCGCCATGTGTGCTCCGCTGCTGGCGGCCTGTGGCGGAAGCGCCGGTTCGGCGAAACCGTCATCTGTTCAGTCGAGTTCACCGGCACGGGATGTCCGGGTGGCTTCCACCTCCGCGGTGTCCCCGCCTCCGGTGGGAGCCCCGCAGCCAGCGCCGTCGAATGTCTACGCGTTTGATGGGATGAACCAGTTCAGCCCGGCCGTCCGTGATGCCAGGCCGCTCGTCTACGTTCCGAACAGCGACAGCAATACCGTTGACGTGGTCGATCCGGCGACGTTCAAGGTGATCGACCACTATGTGACCGGCGCCCGGCCCCAGCACGTCGTCCCGTCGTGGGATCTGTCAACGCTGTACGTCACCAACAACGACGGCAACAGCTTGACCCCGATCGACCCGACCACTGGGAAGATCAAAGGACCGAACATCCGTGTTGACGACCCCTACAACATGTACTTCACCCCGGACGGGAAGTACGCGGTCGTCGTCGCCGAGGCGTTGCAACGACTGGACTTCTACGATCCGCATACCTGGCGGTTGCACACGCAACTCAGGGTCGACTGCCCAGGCGTCGACCATATCGACTTTGCCGCTGACGCTTCGTTTCTTGTTGCCACCTGCGAGTTCTCCGGCAAGCTGGTCAAGGTGGACCTTCGCACACCGGCTGTTGTCGGGTACCTGACCGTCGGGGGCATGCCACAGGACATTAAGATCGACCCACGTGGTGAGGTGCTCTATGTGGCGGATATGATGGCTAGCGGCCTCTACCTTGTTGACCCGATTCGTTTTACGAAGATCGGGTTTTTGCCGACCGGCGCAGGCGCGCACGGCCTCTATCCGAGTCGCGACGCAACCACGATGTACGTGTCGAACCGTGGTGAGGGCTCTGTCTCCGTCGTTGATTTCGGGACTCGCCAGGTCCGGACCAAGTGGTCGATCCCCGGTGGGGGCAGCCCGGATATGGGCGGGGTGTCAGCCGATGGGTCGGTCCTGTGGCTGACGGGCCGTTACAACAGCGAGGTCTACGCGATCTCGACAAAGGACGGCAGCCTGCTCGCGCGCATCAAAGTCGGCCCGGGTCCGCACGGCGCCTGCGTATGGCCCCAGCCTGGCCGTTACTCTCTCGGTCATACCGGCATCCTCCGCTGACCGGTCCGGCCGCTTGCTCCAGATCGACGAGTACGGCCATGGTCGGCTGGCCGCAAGGTTATCGGCTGGCCACAAGGGCGTTGTGGCCAGAAGCGCCGGCGGATGGAGGCGGTCAGCGCGATGCGGGCTGGCATCCTAGTGGTCGCCGCCCCCGGAAGGAATGATCATGACTGGCGGGAAAACTGTGGAGTGACCGGCATTTCCGCTCGTCGCGGTCCCGCACCGCGACCATTCAGCGGGGACTCCTGATATTTTCCTCGCCTGAAGGTGCGAGAGGCATGCGTGCGGCCGGGGTATCCGGGTTATCTTTTATGTGTCCATATTGGCCATCCGGCCCGGTGCCTCGTCGGCTTCCGGCAGCGCGGAGGGAGCTGTAGTCGCGCTGTTTTCGGCTGGCCAGACCCCTGACCCGGCCCGGAGCGATGAAAATGCGTACGTACTGTCGTCATGAGTTTGTTCGATGACCCGTCCCACGGACTGGGATGTCCTCGATCTGGATGGCGATCCCACGCCGGGAGATCCGTTCTCGCTGCGGGAACTGGCGCGGAGGTTCCGGGAATTCGCCGCTGACGTGGAACATGCCAACGGGCAGCTGGCGGCGGTAGCAGCCAATTATGTCGCGATATCGTGGCAGGGGCGGTCGGGCGCGGCATTCCGCGACGAGTCGGACGAGCTCCCAGGGCAGTTACGGAAGCTCGCGAATTCCTATCGGATGGCCGGGGACGCGCTGGGTGCCTACACGCCGGACCTGGACGCCGCGCAGGCTCGGGCCGACAGCGCGCTTGCCCGAGGCCGAGACGCCCGCGCCCGCCGGGATCGTGCCCAGGCTCTGGTCGGCCCGGCGCGAATCGCCCTCATCACCGCTGAGGCGGCCCTTTCGGAGTTGATCCCGGCGTCTCGTCACCCGGTCGAGGTTCCCCCGCCCGATCCGGCTCGGGTGGCGCAGGCGATTCGTGACCACGACGTCGTGCGGGCCAACCTGGAGCGGGCGAGAAGCACCGTCGATGCGGCTCAGGAGGATCTGGATGCGGCTCGTCGGCTCGCTCTTACCGCCAGCCAGATGCGGGCGGAGGCGGCGGCAATCTGCGTGCGCTCGATCCGGAGCGCGTCTCGAGCAGGCCTGAAAAACAAGGCCTGGCGCCCCTGGGGAGGCCTGCTGGAGCACGCCGGCCGCTTCTGGCACGCTGCCGTCCAGGCCGCGAAAGTCGCTGTAGCCGTCCTGGGCGTCGTGGTACTGGTCGTTGGCGGTCCCGTGGCGTGGGCTGTCTTCGCCGCGGCGCTCGTGGTTCTCGCTGACACCCTCGTCCAATACGCTGGCGGTCGAGCCTCCCTGTGGGATGTGCTGTTTGCCCTGGCCGACTGTGTCCCGGCTCCGGTGGGGCTGGCCGCCACAGCTGGAGCCGCCCGAGCGGTCCGGGCTGCCCGGCGGTCTCTACGTGAAGGCCGGACATTCCTTCCGATCTCGCTGGGCGCGGGGCGCGCGCTCCTGGCCACGATGGCTGAGAGTCTCCGTGATCTTTGTGCTCAAACGGTCATAGTGATCAAAAAGAAGCTGCCTCGTGGCGGCGCGGTCCGTGCCCACGATGAGCTGAGGAGGGTGGTGCTCCGGGCACGGCTGAGGTCTGGGGGAGGTGCCGCTGAGCGTGATGAGTAGCGCGTGGAGACTGGCTACCTGCTGTCCGGAAGGTTCTGGAGTAGCGGCTGGTCGGCTGTCCGTTGGTCGGCTGTCCGTTGGTCGGCGTTGGACGTCATGAGACGGGCCGAGCGGGTGCCTGGGTATGGTCCTCCGCGCGTTCTCATGTTGATCTTTTTTGCCATGCCGCGTGGCCTGTTACCCAGGACATTGCCTGGTGCGATTATGATAAATTTCGTGCTGTTTGACCAAAACCAGACGAATGTAATGATCGAGGGCGTTCTTGCCAATTATGATTGTGGTTTTTCGCCCACCGTGAGCTTCCTGTGTGTTTCGGAGAATGCCACTTACCAGATTGATGATCACTCTACGGGCCGTCGCTGGGCACTGCGGCTACATCGTCCCGGGTATCTTCACTTTGAAGAGATCAACTCCGAGCTGCTCTGGACGCAGGCGTTACGGCATGATGGTGTGGTGCGCACGCCGTCGGTCGTGCCGACTCGTCGCGGTGATCTGGTTTGCATGATCGAGCCTGATCCGGCCGCTGCGGGTGTCTGTGCGAAACCGCGCTACGCGGTGTTGTTCGACTGGGTGGAAGGATCGTCGCCGAAGCAGTCGGACACCGTGGGCCTCATACGCAGGTTTGCCGAACTCGGTGAGGTCGCGGCACTCCTCCATCAACATGCCCGGGTGTGGCGGCGTCCAAGCGGCTTCACCCGTTTTGAGTGGACATGGCGAACAACGCTGGGGGCGGGCGGCCGGTGGGGTAGCTGGCGTGACGGTATGCGTGCGGCTGTCGGGACCGGGCCGCATGGAACCGAGCCGCATGGAACCGGGCGGCACAGCGTGCCCGATGCTGACCCGGCTTGTGTCGCACTCCTGACCCGGGCCGCTGTCGAGATCCGCCGTCGGATCGACCGGTTCGGCCGCGGTGCCGATCGGTTCGGGCTTGTCCATGCTGACATGAGGCTGGCGAATCTACTGGTCAACGAACGACTGGACGAGCTCACAGTTATCGATTTCGACGACTGCGGGTTCACCTGGTACCTTTATGATCTTGCTGCATCGTTATCGTTTATCGAACACCTGCCAGAGGTTGGTGACCTGGTGGACGCGTGGCTTACCTCCTACCGGCGACACCGGTCGGTGTCGGCTGAGGAGGAGGCGATGATGGCGACCTTCATCCTGCTGCGCCGGCTGCTGCTGCTGGCCTGGCTGGGCTCGCATCCGGAGGCTGAGGCGGTTGACAGCGTGAAGGAGTACGCCGTGGTCTCGTGTGATCTTGCCGATGACTACCTGTGCGGAAAATGTTGATGCGTCACTCGTGGTTGTGATCAGGTGGCTGTGTTCAGACTGAACTCGATCAAGCTCCTTCGGCCCGCCGCCTGATTATTCAGGCCGCGTTGTGACAGAATCGTTTCTCTGTGTAGTATTCGAAAGGTAGTGTCAGCGCGCGTGGACAGCGTCACTCGACAGGCCAAGATGACTTCTCCGCTGGGTCCGTTGCTGCTTGTCGGTGATGGCGTCGCGCTGTGTGCCATCCATATGAACGAGCCGGATGCCGCCGCGCCCTGGCCGGACGGTCTTGAGTCCGATCCAGTTGCGTTCCGTGACGCGATCGAGCAGCTCGAAGCCTACTTCATGGGCGATCGGACCGCCTTCAACGTACCGTTGCGTCCGGCCGGCACACCGTTCCAGCAGGCGGTGTGGGAAGCTGTGGCGGCTATCCCTTATGGCGCAACCCGTAGCTACGCCGAGATTGCCGCGGCTGTCGGCCGGCCGTCGGCCTTCCGCGCGGTCGGGCTCGCCAACAGCCGTAATCCGCTTCCCATCGTCATTCCCTGCCATCGGGTGATCGGTTCCAGCGGAGCGCTGACCGGTTACTCGGGTGGGATCGGCCGCAAGCGGCACCTTCTTGATCTTGAGCGTCGGACTCTTGCTCGTGATGGGCAGCTGAGTCTGGAACGGTTCAAGAGCGCCTGACAATAGGGGTGTAGCTCAAGGAGTGGGGTTGGGGTGCGCTCTGGTGTTGTGCTTCGACCGATGATAATGAGGTGAGGCGCGTGCCCCAGCCCCGCGATGCAGCCTCCCTTGTTGCCGGTCGCCAGGGCGTGTTTCGGAAGTCATCTGTCCGGCTTCCTGATCGAATGACGGCTTCCGAAGCAGGCCGTAAGGCATGATCGATGTGATGTATTTCGTGTTTCGTCGTGTAACGTTTCATTGATTAATCATAATTATTTGTGAAAATGTGATGCGGTCGGTGTCGTTGGCGGTTCCGCGTACGGGCCGGCAGCTATGTGGGTCCGCGGTGGGCTCGTCAGGGTGTCGGGTGGTGGACTCTGGCCGCTGCCTCTGGGCCGTCGGGTCGCGTGGACGCGTCGGCTGCTCGTCCGCTGCGATCCGGACGGTGCTCGCAGGTCTTCTCGCGCTGTTCAGGCGTCTTAGAGCGACCGGCAGTAGGGGACGCGGCGTCGCGGGGCCAGGGCACGCACCTCGCCGCATCGCTCCCCGTCCATCGCTGCGCGATGCACGGGTACCCCGGCTCGTCGGTCGCCACCCACCACCTCCGGTGTCTGCCTCCGTCGCCTCGCGATGCACGCACCCCAGCCCCGCTCCTTGATCCACACCCCTATTGCCGGGCGCTCTTATGGGAGTCCCGCTGGCCCTCCACTGGAGGCCCGGGACGGCTGTTCCCGCCAGTTGTCTGCGGCAGTGATTTTTACTTACAACACACGATCAATTACCCAATAGTGACACAACGACATCATGAAGTCATGTTGTCTTCGTGTGTCAACGGCGGTTGAGGGGCGCATGGTCCCCTGTGTCCAGGGGGTACCGTGCTGGGACGCGGTTGGGCGACGTCCTCAGAGAAGCCTCTTACCGTGCCAACGAACACTCCTGGTAAGGAATTCGGTGCCGCCGACAGGTGCCTCGCGGGTCCCGCCGCGTGCATTACCCTGCGGCGCGTGCACCACCACTGCGGAAGGAGGAATGTGGTCGACGACATCCAGCAGGCGTTGCTCACCAACGCTCACGCTGGGACACAGCTGGCGATTCCCGGCGCCCTGGTACTCCTGCCCATATCCGACTCCGGGACGCCAGTGGCGGATCGGACCGCCTGGCAGCGTGCGGTGCTGCGCTCGTGTCTCCCACGTGCCGCAAAGCTCGTCGCGTTGGCTCTTGCCAGCCACGCGGTGGATGTGCCGAGCTGCGAGCTGGCCAATCCGGCGTTGCCCGGACCCGCCGCGGTCTGTTCTCCCGGGCTTGTGACACTGGCCACCGAAACCGGTTACAGCCGCACCCACGTGCAACGCCAGATCCGGCTGCTGCGTAGCCTCGGCTGGCTGATCGGTCTGGTCCGGCCGGCTGTTCGCCGCCCCGCGAGTTTTGCGTTGAGCATGTCCGACGCGGTCCGGGCGACCGCGTCCGCGGAGCCGGCCCCTGCGCTGCGGGCATCAACCGCCAAGCCAACCGCCAAGCCAACCGCCAAGCCAACCGCCAAGCCAGCTACCCTGGTTGGCGGATCGGCATCGCGGACCCCCGCCCCGATAGCTGGCGGCGTATCCACCGGCACTGGGCCGCTGCGGCGGCAGGGCGGCACACAGACTTCCTCGGACAGGCCGAGCGCCGCGGCCCGGCGCCGGGCCCGCGTCACCGGTATGGCTATGGCCAGGGCCTTGACAGTGATCGAAAACCCCTCGGCGGTGGCATCTGGCCTGCTACCGACGCGAGAGCCGGCAGAGTCTCCTGTCACCGCCCCATCCGCTCCGCTTGCGCCGCCGATCACCGCTGTCACGCCCCCTGTCACGCCCCCTGTCACGCCCCCTGTCACGCCCCCTGTCATCGGACCCGAGCGGGCGCTGCCGGTGACACCGAAGGATCTTGCTGCCGACGTTGCCAAACAGGTCGTCGCGACTCTGGCCCGTGCGATACGACGCGATCCTGAAACCCTTATCGCCGCCAGTGACCAGCTGGCCAGAATTCTCACTGTCGGTTCGTGGAGCGCGGCGGAACTGGCCATGCATCTGGTGGACACCATCGGACCAAGTCTCGGAGCTGGCCGGGTTGACGATCCTGTAGATCATTTGCTTCGTCGTCTTGATCATTTGCCTGCGTCGTCCTCGGAATGTCTATGCAGATCATGCCGTTCGTGGGTGGCGGCTCCGGCCGCCACCACACAGCGGGCTCCAGCCCCTGCCGCCACGGGACAGGAGGCTATGGTCGTGCCGGGGCTTGCCGCGATTGAGCAGGCGGCTGCCGCCGGGAGCGCACAGGCTCGTATGCGCCCCGAGCGAGCTAGCGGCGCGGCCTAGCGAGTCAGCCAG
>NZ_CAKJTO010000064.1:0-30939 GCF_917627405.1 Protofrankia sp. Cj5 | reverse complement strand
GGCAACCGACTGGACTGGACTGGACTGGACACCATGCCGACATACCGCTTCCCCTCAGCCCCGGACGCATACTTCGAGGACTTTCTCCAGAAGTCGGAGCAGATCAGGAACGAGCGGCTCGCCGCGGCGATCCCGAAATCCCTGATCGAGCCGCGGGTTGCCCGCGGGTTATTGGGCTTCGCCGTGAGCTGGGCACTCTATATCGGCGCGGTCGTGAGCATGAGCTTCGCCCCGTACTGGCCGCTGTACCTGCCGCTGCTGATGGTGGCCGGGCTGGGCGGGTGGGGCCTGCACTGCATCGCCCACGACTGCGGGCACAACTCCTTCTCCCGATCCCGCTGGTTCAACATTGCCGTCGGGCATGTGTCGCTGCTGCCGCTGATCTATCCTTTCCACGCCTGGCGGCACGCGCACAACATGCACCACACCCACACCAACAACCTGGAGCTGGACACCGACTGGCGGCCCATTCCGGCCGCGCTGTATGACCGGATGCCGCGCTGGGAGAAAATGATCTATCATGGCACCCGCACCTGGGCGTTCTGGGGCGGCACCATCAACTACTGGCGGGTGTCCGGGTTCCGGCCGAGCTTCTTTCCGAAGAAGGAGATGCGCCGCGACGCCCGGCGCTCGATCCTGTTCGTCGCGGCGGTCTGTGCCGGGTACTTCCCGGTGCTCGTCTACTACACCGGGGCGACCGGGTTCCTGCTGTACTTCGTCGGCCCGTGGCTCGCCACGCATGCCTGGTTCAGCGCCACCACGCTGATGCATCACAGCTCCCGTGATGTGCCCTACCTGACATCCGAGCACTGGACCCGCAATGCCAGCCGGCTGCTGCTCACGACGGACTACGCCTACCCGCGATGGCTGCTTTTCCTGACCCACAACATTTCGATCCACACCGCACACCATGTGGCCCCGGTTGTCCCGTTCTATAACCTCACCAAGGCACAGGCCGCTTTGAAGCGCGCCTACCCGGGCATGATCCGGGAACGTGAGGTGAAGATACGGCACCTGTGGCACATCCTCCGTCGCTGCCATTTCTATGACACGGCGTCCGGCTTTTACATGGACTTCTCCCGAGCGCATGTCCCGCCCCAGGAGCGGCGGACGGTCAAGGAGCTTCCGCAGACCGTCGGGGCGGGCTCGTGACACCGGTCGCGATCCGCCGCCTGGGCTACAGCGTGTTGCGGTCGGTAGCACCCGTTCGAGCCGGGCGGCTGGCCGCCGACACCTTCAGCGACACCCGCCCGCTCGGGGTGTACCCCGACGATGTATCGCCGCTGGGTGCTCGCGGCTTTCGGGTGGACGGTGAGCCCCGGGTGCGCGGCGGCTACCTGTGGGGAGACCAGGGCCCGACTGTCCTGCTCGTGCATGGCTGGGGGGCTGACAGCAGCAGCATGCACGGGCTGATCAGCCCGCTGCGGCAGCGGGGTTTCCGGGTGGCGGCGTTTGACGCCCCGGGGCACGGCGTCTCCGCCGGCTCACAGGCGACGATGACCGAGTTCACCCGGGCAACCGGGACGGTGCTGGACACCCTCGGCGGGGTGCGGGCGGTCATCGCCCACTCGCTGGGCTCGATCGCCGCGGTCGGCGCGCTGGCGCCACGTCCGGCGATGCCCGTCGACTGCCTCGCCTTCGTCGCCCCGGCCGCCTCGCTGGCGGGTGTCCTTGAACGGTGGTCGGCTGGTCGGCCGGAAATGTCCCGGCCGGTCGTCGACCGTATGTACGCTGAGTTGCACCGGCGTAACGGGGTGCCGGTCAGTCACTGGGACGTGGTGGGGCTGGGGCGGACGTTGGACTGCCCGAAGCTGGCGATCCACGACCCCGGCGACCCGGTGGTCCCGTTCTCCGACGCCGAAGCCATCGCCGCGGGCCTGCGTACCGTACGTCTGGCGGTGGCCCCGGGCCACGGCCACCTCGGCATTCTCATGGCGGCCCGGGTGACGGCCGCCGTCTCGGCCTTTGTGGCCGAGCACGTCCCGCCCAAGCACGTCGTGTCAGCGCACGTTCCGGAGAGTGAGGCATCGGTCGGATGAAGCCGGAAACCATGGTCAGAGGCAAGGCGTGGATGTGCCTGGTCTGCGGCTGGACCTACTACGAGGACCTGGGGCTGCCCGACGAGGGCATCGCGCCGGGCACGGCCTGGGGAGACATCCCCGACTCCTGGACCTGCCCCAACTGCGGGGTCGGCAAGAACGACTTTGTCATGGCCCCACTGTGACTCTGCTGTATGCGGAACCTGCCGTTGTCAGGGCCGGGTCAGGACGTCGCCACCGGCTCGGTGTGGGAGACGAGCGCGCCGCGACCGGTTGGCGAATGCAGACCTGACCCGGCGGGCTCCCCGCAGTGCCGGCACACCAGCACCGGATCCAGGACCTCACCGCAGGTGTGCCGCCAGCGCACCGGCGGGTCACCGGCGTTCAGGTGCTGGTCGCCCCACTTCATCAGGCTGAGCAGCACGTCGGTGAGGTTTTTCCCGGCGGGCGTCAGATGGTATTCATAACGTGGCGGATGATCGCTGTATTGTTCCCGCCGGACAATGCCGACGGCCTCCAGCTTCCGCAGCCGTACGGTCAGGATGTCGCGCGGCGCCCCGGTACTGCGCACAATACCGTCAAACCTGCGCACACCGAGCATGAGCTCTCGGATGGCCAGCAATGTCCAACGTTCGCCAACCAGGTGCAGAGTGTCGGCGATGGAACATTCACGCGGATCCGGCCCTTTCGGCATGGATCTATTGTACGGGCCATCGACAGGGCCGTTCCCGTCATGCCCGCGACGAGACCGGGTGAGCGCCCTGCCAGCCGACGGGCCATCGCCATCCGGATGTCTGATTTTCCTGTTATATACGGTTATGAACCATTATCATTCATTGTGATCAGGTCGGGGAGTGCCCGCGGGGGAGAAGTAGGCACGCGGCCGCACCGGCGGCGATCGCGGCCAAGGTGAACAGCCAGCCGCTGTCGTAGGCGTGTACGGCGACCGCGACACCCTCGCCCCGGGCCGGGGCCAGGGCCGCGACGAGCATCGCGACACCGAGCACGGTGCCGAGCTGGCGGGCCATGGTGACCACCGCCGAACCGGTGGAGAAGCTCTGTGGCGGCAGCGCGGTGACGGCCGCGCTGATCAGGGTGGGCAGGGTCAGGCCCACCCCGACACCGGTGAGCAGCATGCCCGGCAGCATCCCCCGCAGATAGGTGGGGTCAGGCTCGAGCAGCAGCGCCCACCAGGCAATCCCGCAGCCGAAGAGAACACAACCGGCTGCGGCGACAAAGCCCGCACCGATCCGCCGGGCCAGCGGTCCTGCGCCGACGGCCAGTGCCGGCACCATGAGCGGTCCCGGCGCGATCGCGAGGCCGGTACGCAGTGCCGACCAGGTCCAGACCTGCTGGCACCACAGGATGATGGACAACAGCATCGCCGCGAACGCGACGGAGAACAGGAGCGCGGCCAGGGCCGCGCCCCTGAACACGGGCACCCGCAGCAGCGGCAGCGGCAGGATCGGCGCCGGGTGACGTGCCGAGCGGTACACGAACACGACGAGGAGAACCACCCCGGTCACCAGCGAGACGAGCGTCCTTCCCGAGGCCCAGCCCCAGTCCTGGCCGCGGACCAGGCAAAGGGTCAGCACGGCGATCGCCACGATGAAAACACCCGCACCGGGCAGGTCGGGGCGGGCGGCGTTCAGCCGCGCGGGAGTACGCGGCAGGATCCCCGGACCGAGGAGAAGGACGGCGAGGCCGAAGGGAAGGTTGACCAGGAAGACCCATCGCCAGTCCAGTTCGGTCAGCAGGCCACCGACGACCGGGCCGACCGCGGCGGCCAGGCCGCTGATGGCCGTCCAGGCCCGGACCGCGGAGCCCCGCCGCTGCGGCGGGGCGGCCGCGAGCAGGAGCCCCAGCGAAGCGGGGATGAGCATGGCCGCGCCCGCGGCCTGGACGGCCCGAGCGGCGACCAGCGCCCAGACGCTCGGCGCCAGCGCGCACAGCGCCGAGGCCACGGTGAAGACGCCGATACCCCACAGGTAGGCCCGCCGCGGGCTGGTGCGGTCCGCCAGGCTGCCTGCCGGTACCAGCAGCGCGGCAAAGAGCACCGCGTAGGCGTTGAGCACCCAGGACAACGAAGCCAGGGACGATCCGCCGAAGTGTGTGCCGATCCGCGGCAGCGCCACGTTGACGATGAACAGGTCGAGGTTGGACATGGCCACGCCCGCGGCGACGACGGCGAAGACCGGGCCGAGGCGCACGTGGGCCACCGAGCGGCCCGCGGCGGCGGTACCCGTGTCGGTGGGAGACGCGTCGGTGGTGGCGGTGAGCGCTACGGAGACCGGTGGGGATGCGTTGGCGGCCTCGTTGTCCTGAACGCTCACGGATCCCTCACAGGTGAGTTGGCAAACACAACTGATGTGTTGGAGGGTACGGTACCGGCGGTCGGCGTGAGAAGCGACCCCAGGAAGGCTCGGCCCGACGTACGGAGCCAGGAAAACAAAAACAGCCGCTCACTGTCATGGTCATCTGGTCCTGGACGCCTCCGCGTCGAGGAACTGGTTGGCCTGGAGAGTGAACAGCTCGCGGTAAATGCCGGACCGGGTCATCAGCCCGGCGTGCGTACCCTCGTCGACCACCAGGCCGTCGTCGAGGACGTAGATGCGATCGGCGGTGCGGACGCTGGCGAGCCGGTGGGTGATCAGTAGAACCGTCCGCTCCCGTGCCAGCTCGCGAATCAGGTTGAACAAAGCCTGCTCGGCACGGGCGTCGAGGGCCGCGGAGGGCTCGTCCGCAATGAGGAATGGCGCATCCCGATAGACCGCCCGCGCGCAGGCGATCCGCTGCCACTGGCCGCCGGACAGGTCGTGCCCGGCGTTGTACTGGCGCGCCAGGGACGTATCGTAACCATATGGTAACTTTCCGATCACTTCGGCTGCGCCGGTCGCCTCCGCGGGGGGGATGACGCTGTCCGGCCCGTCCGTGGCCAGGCGCCCGATCCGGCCGACGGCTATGTTGAGCCGGGCCGACATCGGCCACTGTGTGTAGCTTTGCGGGATCAAACCGATATTCGACCGGACGCTGTCCGGGTCGACCTCGGCGAGAACGGTGTCATCCCAGCTCACTGTGCCGGAGTCCGGCTCGTACAGGCCTGCGAGGATCTTCGCGAGCGTGGATTTGCCGCTGCCGTTGGCGCCTACGAATGCGACGACCTCGCCCTTGCGCAGCTCCACCGTGACCCCGCGCAGCGCCGGGGTGTCGGTACGGGGGTATGCGTAGGTGACGTTGTCGGCTCTGATCACTGTTGGGTTGGCCGGCGCCAGGCGTGCCCGGGGCCGGGGCACCCGGCGGGTCGCCTCCGCGATCCAGCTCCGGTACTCGCCGAAGTAGAGGAAGTTCTCATAGGCGCTGTTGAGGCTGTTCAAAGCCGAGGACAGGGCGCCCCGGCCGTTACGGATCGCCAACACCGCCGTGCCCGCGGCGGCGAGCGGCATGATGCCCGTGTTGAGCAGCACGATCAGCGTCCCGTAGACAGCGCCCAGCGCGAGCCCTGACACGGCCTCGCCGGTCAGCCGGTACACCGCTTGCCCGCGGCCGACGCGCACCTGCTCGGCCTCGTGCTCGCGGGCCAGGGCGGTGTACTCGTCGAGCAGGAACCGGCCGAGACCGAACGATCGGATCTCCGCGGCGCAGCCGCGTTCCGTCATGTGGTGCCGCAACATGTACTGGCGCCTGACCGGGCGGATGTGACCCAGCCAGGACGCGTGCGCGAGCCTGGCGGAACGTACCGACGCCCAGCCGTCCGGCACGATCGAGATCACCAGCAGCGGTAACAGGACGGGGTGCAGCACACCGAGGACGCTGCCGGCGGCAGCGATCTGCACCCCCGAGGTAAGCACGTCGACCGTGTTGTCGACAAGTTGACGCCCGCTCGCGGCACCCCGCTCCGCGGCATCGAGATCGTCGACGAACCCGGGGTCGTCAAAGGCCATCACGGAGGTACGGGTGGCCAGCTCGAGCAGCCGGATGAGCGAGACACGGTCGACCCGGGGACCGAAGCGGGTCCGCAGGAAATTGTTGACCATCGACAGTCCGGTCCGGACAATCCCAGCGCCGACGACGAGCGCGAGCGCGGGCAATGCCGCCATCAGCCGCCGCGGGGTCGGCCCCTCCCTGAGCAACGCGCCGAGCGCGCCGGCCACCGCAAGCAGCCCACCAGCCTCCACAATCCCGGACAGCACCCGCAGGGTGACCATGGTGATCAACCCAGCCCGGTCGGACTCCCAGGCCAGCGACCAGGCGAGTCGGAACAGCCCCGGCAGCCGCTTGGCCATGATGAGAAAACCGGTCTGTGCCAGCGTCCGGTCGTGCTTCGACCACGGCCGGGAGGTGGCTTCGTCCTCCCGGCCATAGGTCAGGACGGGGTCGCGTGCCAGCGGCGGGCTGCCGGCAGGTTCCGGGGCTGGTGCGTTCGGCGAGGTGGGCGTACGTGCGGACACGGGCTCTTCCAGGGACGGTGGCGTGTCTCGCTGGGGCAGAACAGGACTGCTGTCGGCAAGGTCTCGATCCACAGTTCCAGCCTCGATGACAGCGAGGGCACGCGTCCCGCCTTCAAAAGATCGATCTTTGTCATCCGTGGTCTCGCGCCGTGGTCTTGTGCCCGAACAAGCCGCACCGCCACGGCGGTCGTGCACGACCGCCGTGGCGGCTCCATGGCCTGTGCCCTACGGATCTCGCCAAAAGAGTTAAGAAGCTCCGGCAATAGGACTGTCCTGTTTCGCGCCGCCCGGTCGGCGGCTCGCGTGCCTCAGCCCCGCGACGCCGCGACGGCGTTGGTTACCTCGCGGTGGATGGGTGTGCCGGACGGCGGCAGCCCAGCCATCGTCATACAGGCTCGGCCCAGGATACTCGAATATCGCTGTCGTTCGCATGCGGTTATCCAGCCCCAGCTGGTATCTCGATTACTTCGAGAATTACTTCGAGATTCGCTGGACCGCGGCGGAGCCGTCCGGTGCGGGGCTCTTCGCGGGGACTGGCCTGTCAGCCACTCCGTCGTGCGCCGACTGGTTGTGCGCTGACTGGTTGTATGACGACCTGGCGGGCCTCGGCCCGGCCCGGGCACCGCTGCTCCCTACCGCCTCCCAGCAGGTGAAGCTTCTTCCGGCACGGAACAGAAGGAGCCGAACGGCCTGCGGTCGGCTGCCATCTGGCTCTGCCGCGCGGACATTTTCCTCTTTTAAAGAAATTGTGTCCGCGGTTCAGTGAACCTGTTGGCTGTGTACCAGCGCAACCTCGGGCAACAAACATGGTCGATGGCCTCCGGTTGGCCCCTCCTGCGAAAGCGAGACCTCTGGTGAGTATCTACGACGCTATCGGCGGCGCAACGGCCGTGCAGGCCACGGTCGACGAGTTCTACGTCCGGGTGATGGCCGATCCCAGTCTTGCCCCCTTCTTTGCCAATCGGGACCTGACTCGCGTCAAGGCGCATCAGCGGGCGTTCATCGCCGCGGCGATCGGTGGTCCCGAGATCTACCAGGGGCGGGACATGGCTGCGGTACACGCCGTGTTCGGCGCCACCAACGCACACTTCGACGCGGTGGTGGATCATCTGGTTGCGGCATTGAAAAGCCTCGGCGTCCCGGCGGAAACCACCAGCCAGATCGGAGCCGCCCTTGCCCCGCTGCGTTCCGAGATTGTCTCGGTATCATCGTAGCAACTCATGTCATAAATGACACCGCCGGAGTGATATGGCGGGCCTTGTCAGCGCAGCCTGCGCCGTGCGGCTCATTGCGGAATAAGAGCGCCTGGCAATAGGAGTGTGGATCAAGGAGCGGGGCTGGGGTGCGTGCATCGCGAGACCGACGAGCCGGGGTACCCGTGCATCGCGCGGCGATGGATGGGGAGCGATGACGTGAGGTGCGCGCCCCAACCCCGCGCTGCCGCGTCCCCGCGCTGCCGCGTCCCCGCGCTGCCGCGTCCCCGCGCTGCCCCAACCCCGCGCTGCCGCGTTCCCTGTTGTTGATCGCTACAGGGTAGCGGTTCTGGGTGCCGGCGGTGATCGCGGTAGACAAGCCAGCGGGGATGCCAGTCGCACCCCCATCCGCCGGGAAGGGCTCAAGGTCAGGCGCCGACCGGCGCGGCTCCGAGGAGATTCAAGATCATTTATTGCCCGCCGGCCTGACGGGACCCTTGCGTCAGCAACGGTGCGAGCCGTGTAGAGTCTGTTTCGTTGCAGGTCCGACAGGGCATGCACGTCCGGGTGGCGGAATGGCAGACGCGCTAGCTTGAGGTGCTAGTGCCCTCTAAGGGCGTGGGGGTTCAAGTCCCCCCTCGGACACGTACACTAGGTCCACGGATGATCTTGGTGTTACTTCGGCCAAGATGGTCTCTGTCTTGTGGTCGTACGTCAGCCGCAGGCCGAGCTGCCGGTAGACCTCGGCCTTGTCGATCGGGTCCGCGTCGTGCAGGGCCGCGAGCAGCCCACCGAGACCGTCGACCAGCTCTGTGATTTTCTGCTGGGTGAGCCGTCGTCGGGGTGTTACTTGGCTTGGCGCTACCCGTTGCAGTGTGGCGAGAGCGTTCGCCCGTTCGGCTTGGACATCGGCGATCCAGACCGTGACGAGAGTGGGGTCCGCGCCCGCTTCGAGCGCGGCGCGGTGTCGGGCGAGCTTGCGGTCGCAGTCGGCGATGATTGCCCGGTGGACGTCGATCTCCGGGCTCATGCGCGGCTGCGCGATGTCCAGCGCGGCCAAGTTCTCCTCGACGCGGGCTGGGGCGAACGCGGTCGCGAGCCAGCCGTCGAGCGCGGGGAGTACGGCGTCCTCGCGGATGTAGACGGCAAGTGGATGGTCGATGCTGTTCGCGACGGCGTACTCCTGTGGGTAGCGGCAGCGGTAGTGGGCACGTCCGTGGTTCCAGTTGCCCTGCATCCGACGTCCACACTGCTGGTGAACCATCAGGCTGCGCAGCACGTACGGGTGGTGGTTACGTGGGCCGAGGCGTTCGGATGTCGGTCCACGGCGGGCGAGTCGTTGTCCAGCGGCGGTGAAAGTGGCTGCGTCGACGATGGCGGGATGGGTCGGACGGTCGGACCAGATCCACTGCTCACGGTTGTTCCAGGTCAGTTTCGTCTCGTAGCCGAGCGCGACGTCATTGACGTCGAGCAGCGTCTCGGCCCGGCGTTGCTTGTTCCATACTTGATGGCCGGTGTAGCGCGGGTTCGTCAGGATCGCCTGCACAGCGCTCTTCGACCACGCCTTCCCGCTGCGATGCCGGTTACGGGCCGGGTCGTATGCCGACGGCGACAGGATGCCTTCTCCGGTCAGCGTCTGCGCGATGAGGAAGATACCCATACCATTCAGGTACAGGGTGAAGATCCGTTCGACTACCGGTGCCGTGACTGGGTCGCGGGCCAGGATATGTAGTCGTTTGCCGTCGGCGGCTTTGGCGGGGTTGGGGTGGGGTCCGGCGTCGGCGAGCTGGTAGCCGTAGGGGGGTCGTCCGCCGAGGTAGCGGCCTTCGACTTTGGCTTGGGCGGCCATCGCTGACCGCACCCGGATCTTGATGCGGTTGCGTTCTCCTTTCGACATTCCGCCGAACACGGACATGATGAGGTCGTGGGCTTCTGATGTCGGGTCGACTGGTCCGCCGACTTCGGGTACCCACAGGCCGACGCGGTAATGCTCGAAGACGGGGAAGGTGAGGGAGAACTGGTTGCCGTAGAAGGCCCGGTGTGGCTCCCCGATCACGACCGCGTTGAACCCGCGTGTCGGGTTCCGTAGGTCCTCGAGGAGTTGGCTGGCTTGGGGTCGGCGTTTCCAGGGGATCGATCTGGACTGGCCGATGTCGAAGTACTCGGCGGCGATCTCGCCGTGGGCTTCGGTCAGGGCACGGGCGCGGGTGAGCTGCCACGTTCGGGAGGACTCGGGGTCCTGTTGGTCTTCGGTCGATACCCGTCCGTAGAACGCGAATTTCATTGTCAGGCCACTTTCGTGTCAGTGTCGGGCGGCTTGTCGGTTGGCGCGTGTCGTGTTGTGCGAGCGGCTTCCAGGTTGTGGAGCAGCCGTAGGAGTGCGGCGGCGAGGGTGGGTGTTATGGCCGGTGGCTGGTCGGGCAGGATCACCGTGATGGCGCGGCGCGTGCGGGGTGTCATGGTCTTTCACCGTTGACCATCAGGGTGATCGGTAGTCTTACGGTAGGTGGAGACGGTTTCTCGATCGAGGCCGGGCCTGCTAGATTCCGCCGCCTTGGCCGGGGTGATGCTGTCCGGGCTTTCGGCGCGTAGGGCCGCGAGCAGGAGTGTGGCCCGGTCGGTGGAGCAGCGGTGCCCGTGTTGGCGGACCCCGCGGGCGAGTGCCGTGCGTGTCAGTGGGCGGCGCTCGTGGGCCAGTTCCGCCGCCACTTCCCGTCCGACCGATAGGAGATCGGCCGGTAAGCCGGTGGGCATCGAGCTGTCCTCGGTCAGGGGGCCTGGCCGGTCGGACCGGTCGGACCGGTCGTCGGTGGTCTCTGAGCGGGGGATGGTGCCTACCGGCGGTGTTGATGTTGGGCGGGTTGCCTTGAGGCCGGCGACGAGACCGAACGCGACAACCGGCCATAAGGCCATCACCGGCACCCAGAAGCCGGGCGGGCCGGTCAGGGTGTGTGAGCCGGCAGCGGTGAGGTTCCCTGCGCCGGACATCGCGACGCCAGCAAGCAGTGTGGTCACCGGCCATCGGACGGGGGAGCCGGTGCGGTGGCGGTGGCGGATCTCGATGACCGAGGCGAGGGCCATCAGTTCGACGGACGCGGCGATCAGCCACGATGCCCAGTCGGGTTGTCCCGCCCAGCGGGCAACGTCGTGGATGTGTACGAACGCGACGAGGAACACCCCGGCGGCCATCACCACCGGCAGTGTGGCTCCGAGGACCGTCTCGGCGGAGATGCGGCGTCGGCGGTCAGCCGGATGTCGTTCAGCGGCTATCGGTGGTCCGGCACGCGTTTCGTCGTGATCGGGTGATGTCGGGGTGGTCGCCGTGCGGATGTCCAGACCATCGGCGTGATCGGTGTGAGGAGGCACAGGTGAGGTCATTGCCGGCTCTTTTCCGGTAAGAATTATGCGGCGAGGTGTCGGGTCTGGGGTGTGGCGACGGCCGAGAGTGCCACGCCCGCGAGATCGGGTGGTATGGCGTTCCCGATCTGGGCGAGCTTGGATGACAGGGGACCCTGCCAGGGATAGTCCTCGGGGAAGGATTGAAGGGTGCCGAACTCGGCGACGGTGAGGTTTCCGGTGTCGCCTTTCCATCGGCCAGTCTTCTGAGCGTCCGCGACGGTGAGACGGGAGGAGGCGCCGCCCCATGCATTACCTCGAGTCGTCACTGTGAACGACGGCCGATCGATGAATCCGCGGCTGATTCCGTCGGCCATGGAGCGCCACGGCCGCACCCCGGGTTGGTCACGTGAGCATCGAGCCCGGTAGCGGCTGTGGGTCGCGGCCGGTGGGCGGACGGGACGGTTGCCGCGGACAGCGAGGAGGAACGCGCGACGGCGGTTCTGCGGCACCCCGTATTCTTCGGCGGCCAGTATCCCTGTCCATGTCGTGTAGCCGGCACGGCGTAGCTCGAACGCGAATCCCTCCCAGATAGATAACACGCCGGGAACTTCCTCGCAGGCGATCCATCTCGGCTGTATGCGGCGAGCGAACCGCATCGGCTGGTAGACGAGCTGCCCTCGGGGGTCGTCGATCCCACCACCTTTCCCCGCGGTACTGAACGGCTGGCACGGCGGGGAAGCGATCAGCCCATCGACGCCAGCGTAATCATCCGGACGAACTCCGGCGACGTCGTCTTCGACCGTCACGAAGCCCGCGGCGCGGCGGGTTTCGCAGGTACAGGGGTCCCACTCGATACCGATTTCTTCGAGGCCGAGGCGGGAACAGGCCAACGACCAGCCACCCGCGCCAGAGAACAGGTCAAGAACTGTCGACATCTCGTTCTCTCCTTGCCAGTCTTTCTAACACCAGGACGCATAATTTCCAGGAGGACGAACAACAAATCCCAGCTAAGGACCCCCCATTCGGACGGCGGGAGCCGGGGGTAGTGGGACGTGAGGCGGATGTCCCCGGGGTGTAGATTCCTTCGCGGTTGACCCGTTTCAGGGCGTGGAGATGCCACGAAGAGTCACTGGCTTGGTGGTCTTACGCCGAGTCGCGGTGTTCGGGCCAGGACCTGCCGCACGGCGCGGCTTTCCGCCCCGTTGCCGCTTCCCGCCGGCGAGGCGCTTACGTGCTACGCCGCAGCTCAGAGGCTGTGTTGGCCGCTAGCAGAGGTGCTTTACATAAGCACGAGCGCCGCTTCCGCAAGCATCGTCCCGGGCTATGCCGGACGCCGTCCGCGGTCACGTTCTGCCACTGCGGCGGCGATCTGGGCGCGGTCGATGCCGCGTCGGTTGACAACCTTTCCCTCGATCCGACGGTTGATCTGTATCGTTTCGATTCCCAGCGGCTTGAGCGCAACCGCGAGCTGTTCGGCGTTCCACCCGTCGTAGACCTCCGGCCGCAGCGCCGCCAGCCGGGCTGTGATCGTCTCCGACCAGACTTTTCCCTCGGGCATCGGGGTCACGGCAACGATGTCATCCAGCAGCGACACGGACGGCACGATTTCCCTGCCTGTGTCCCCGGCGGCATACCCGCCAAGGGTGCCGGCGGCGGTTCGGGCCGCGCGCGCACGGTCGGCGATTCGCTCGGCCGCGACGGCATCGACATAGGCGGTACGGACAATGACCGGGGTGTCGGTCGCGCCGACAAGGTAGCCGATGCCTTTATCTGTCGGCCGCAACGTTGTGGCGCGGACACCGTTTTTGTACATCGAGGTGCCCAGCACCATGTCATTTTCTGTCTGACCCATCACACGCAGGCAGAATCGGATCGAGGCATTCGACGAGACACCCGTGGGCAACGACGCGGCATCCGGTCGCTGCGTGGCCAGCAGCAGGATGATACCGAGTGCGCGGCCGAGCTTGATGACATCGGTCGCCAGCTCTCCCGCCTCCTTGCCGAATGCCGCATGACTGAACAGGTTCTGACATTCATCGATGATCGCTACCAGTGGATGCAGACCCAAGGCGCGGTGGTTCGCAAGCTGCCGCGTCACTTTCCCGTCTGGGCAGAGGTCCTTGGGTAGGCTTTTCAGCGCGGCAGCTCGGCGAACGATCTCGGCACGCAGGTCCCGTAAGGTCACGAGTGCCGCCTCGATCGCCTGGTCGTCGATCCCGGATGTATACCGGCGCGCGACCTTCCCTGCGGCGTCCAGGTCCGCCGTGCCTTTCAGATTGAACACCCACAGCTCACAGGTCGGGTCCAACGCGGCGGCGAGCATCAACACGCGGACCGCCGACGTCTTTCCCGCCCCGGGTAGCGAGCCGATCAGTACATTGTTTTCCGGCAGGAGAATCGTCACGGGTCGGCCGCGCGGGTCCGAGCCGAACGGCACCGGCGCGAACAAATCCACCGCGCCCCGGCGGGCCAGCGGCCATTCGGCCGCGGGAGCTTTCGCCACGTCCTGATCGCCCACCCACAACACGAGCCGCCCCGCGTGCGCGTCCTCGGCGGCCTCCGGCCACACGCAGCCCAGCGGGCGACGCAGCCCGGACGCGAGCCGCTCCCGACGGTCCAGGATGTCGGAGACGGTGACGCCGTACGGTAGGTCGACGTCAGCCCGCCAGCCGGGACCGTCGCGAGTGATCGGCGCCGGGAAACTGATCCCGCCACCCTCTCGACGCACCTTGTTGATCTCAGCGATGCCGAGGGACTCGAGTGCCCGGGTCACGATGTCGGCGGTCAACCGGCCTACCCGGGTTGGCACGACCGCCGGGCCGACAAGCGGCCGGTCCGCCGGTGCCCCCACGATGCCCAGGACCCCCAGCGCACCGGCGACGCCGACCAGGCGTCCCATGACCGTGGCAGCCGACCACGCACCATCCAGCAGGAAGACGGCGGGCACGAGGAGGAGGAGCGTCACGAGTACGCGGCGCCTCACGCGGCTGTCGTGGATCTGGGACAGCCGCAGGTACAGCGCTCCGTCGGCCTGGAGGACCGCGGCAGCCCGTATCGGCCGCCCCTCGGAGTCGCTCAGCCAGCCCACGCTGCGGGCCAGGATGCGGCCCAGGCCGCGAGGAGCGCGCCCAGCGAGCCGGCCCACGTACGCCGGCAGCCGCACCCCGTGGAACGCGACCGTGTGCGCGTAATGGCCGGTCAGCCAGAGCGCCGCCGCGTGAAACGTGGTCCAGGAACGCGCCCACACGGGCAGAATCGGCCGCCGGCTTGCCGTGCGCGCGAGGTCGACGATCGGCGGCCGCGGCGGCTTCGGCGGGTCAACCGGCATCAGCCCCGTGCCGTCCGGCGGATGATGGCCGGGACCGACTTGGTCGGGCAGGGCCGGCACCATCGGGAGATTCGACGCGGGGACTGCCGGGCTGCGGTCGGCTGGCAGGTAGCGAGCGATCTCCCTGCTGACTGCTCTAACGTCGGGCACCCATCCGCCAGGTACGGACGGCGGGCTGGACCGGTCGGCGGGCGGACCGACCGGTCCCGACGCCGGGCTGTGTGGTCCGTCCGGCGGGCCGAGAGCTTCGGGCTGTTGATGGGACGCGGGCTCGGTCATGATGGGATTTCCTCTCCAACGTCGACACGATCGGGGTCGGGCAGGGTCCCCGGGGCGCGGTGTCTGTCTGGGCGGTCAGGACCGCGCCCCGGGCCGAGCTACCGGACCAGATGCGGCCCGCTATACATGGACTGCTGGCGCTGAATGTCGGCTGTGCGCCGCGCGTCTGCGACGTCGCGGCGTTCCTCGGCCAGCCGCAGCAGCGCGAGCACGAGAATGCTGCCGTTTCCCAGCACTACCGCCGCGGATAGCAACACAAGTAGTGCGATGTTCATGGAAATCACCCCTTGTGTGGGATCAGAAATGCACGTGGATCGCCGAGATGATTTCGCTGATGCGATCGGTAACGTCGTGAGCCGAAGGCAACAGCCCCAACGACGCCAGACAGAAGCCGAGAAGAAGGCACACCACCGGGATCAGGCGGCTCACCCGCAGCCGGGGGGCGAGAAACGCTATTCCCAGCAGCACGAGCAACCACATCACCGCTGCGACCGACACGCGGCACCTCCTTCCTTGGTCTTGAGGAGAAAACGGGCATATAAGTGCGTCATGCATTTATCCCTTCTGTGTTTTCGGGGTCGATGTCTTCGGATACCTCACCTGTGGAGGTCTCCTCGGGTGAGTCGGTATCGTCGGGTGTGACGGGCACTCCCGCGGCCCGCGCCCAGGTCCGGTGCGCGGCTCTCCAGGCAGCACGGGTGTCGTCCCGGTACGCGCACAGCCGGGCGAGGACCAGGTCGAGCGCCTCGCGTAGCTCGGTGTCATCGAGCGTTTCGGCCCCGTAGAGGCGGTAGAGCACCGAGCTGGCGGTGTAGCTTGCTTGAAGGTCGGTATATGCCTTGTCTGACCGATTCGACAGGTCCTCCAATGTCAGCCGGCCGAAAAAACGCTCGGTAGATGAAGAAAACTCGGGCATGCGCCATCTCCTTATCGTGTGGATGACAAGCAACAGGGCAGAGTGGAAAGACTCGACCAGGAAGGTTCCGGGCTCGAATCAGCCACCACGCGGTGCCCGCGGTACCCGCGCCGATCGTCAGCGACGCCTCCCGGCAAGGTGCCATACACTCCAGGCCGTGCCGGCGATCAGGAGGAAAGGCAGGAGGTGACTAACTATCCAGCCAACGGCGCTCGCCACGAGAAACAGACCTATGAAGAACAGCAGCCAACGGAAGAAGACGCCCATGGCGCTCCGTTGGTAATATATCCGCGGCACAGCAAATCCTCTCTCGGATCAACGGTAAGTGCGCTGTTTCCGGTCACAGGTTGGCCCGGACAGGGCGCTAGAAGCAGTAATCCCAGCGCCTTCCCGCTGGGGCCTTTTCCATTGTGCCGAGAAAAAGGGGGCCGACACCATGACGCATTCTCCGTCAATTTCTCGGACGCCAGACGCACCGGAAAGACGGCAACGAAAGGGCCGCCAAGCTGGCGACGAAGAGGACACGGGCGCGACGCCTGCAGGCTCGCGCCTGTGGCTTCGAGGCTCCCATCTGCACGAACAGTCGAGCGGCAAGCCGACCTATCCAGCGTCCGAAACGGGCGCACCAGCGGAACCGCAAGCCACCCGGCGAGCCGACGCATCTGGCGCGGCAGGCTTCATACACACCCCGCCTCAGGCCCGGCCCGGCTCGGACCTCAGACGCGGGCGTCCACACCCCCAGCCGTCCCGCCGGGACACGGGCGCTCATTCAAGCCCGGCGCAGCTCCGCGTCGTGAGCGGTCGGTCTCCCTGAGAGATACGGGCACCGTGAGCTGCCGCCCGTTCGCCGACCGGCCGGGGCGGGGTGGCCGGGGCTGTGGTGGTCCTCAACCGGGTCGCTCACGTTCTCGGAACTGGGCACGTAGCCCCGCGCACAACAGACGCCAAATTTCGACAAACGAAGGTTAGCGTGGTCAAGAGGCGGGCAAGACGACTCTCCTGCTCCAAAGTCGGCCCCGCAGACTTGGAGCCACGGCGAAAGGAAGGTGAACAAGACGGGGTCAGCGGGGGCAACGGCGCCCCCCGTCGCAAAACGATGGACACACAGGAACCTCTGCACGTCCCCGAGCTGGTCACCAGCCTTCGCCGGTCGTTCCGGCATGGCGCTCGGGCCCCGGAGCTGCTGTCGTTCACCCCGACTCTGATCCACCTGCTCCAGCCAACCCGTGACGGCGAACCAGCGTCGATCTACGAGCGGGCGGTCAAGACGGAACGGGAGATCAGCGAGGTTGTCGGCACCATGGATGCGCCCGGCAAGACCGCGATGGAGATCATGTTGTGTCTTCGTCCGGGGACCACCGGCGCACGGGTGGAGGTGAGGAGGGAGCAGGCGGCTCGGTTGTACGAGGTCACCGCCGACACCTTCCGACGCCGGGAAAGGCATGAGCCAACCCTCGTGCTCACTCTCGCGCTCAAGCTGCTCGAACGAAGGATGGACGGTTGATAAAGATCGCGAGTGCCACCCCGCTACGGGGCGGCACTCGCTCCTTCGTCGCCGATGCCCTTGTGAGCCGTTGGTACACGTCTCGCACTGACCCGGCTCGGAGTGACCGAGTTGTCCGTGTTCACGTTCGTTGGGAAGCCGATCCGTTATGATCCGCCTGTACCGGTGGGCGGGAGGTGACCAGCTTGGCGGGGCCGGAGACGGCGGCGCACTACGAGCGCCTTGCCGGCAGCTACGACCACAACTGGTCGCACAGTGGAGCGTTCCTGGGCTGGATGGCCCACGCGATTGCCAGCTCGCTCGCTTTGAGTGCGGCTGACCGGATCGCCGATGTCGGCTGCGGGACAGGGCTGTTCACCCGCCGTATCCGTGACCTGGTCCGTCCCTCGTCACCCGTCTTGTGCGTCGACCCCTCGGCCGCGATGCTCGCGCAGCTTCCCGCTGATCCCGGTTTACAGTCCCTGCGTGCCTCCGCCGAGGAACTGGCCCGCGGGCGGCTGGCATCGGCCGGACCGACCACTGCGCACGGAAGCCTCGACGCGATCATCGTCAAGGAAGCGATCCACCACGTGGCGGACGTTGACCGTCGATGGGTCATTGCCGGCCTCGCCGACCTACTCGGTGTCCGTGGCAGGCTGCTCGTCGTGATGCTGCCAACTCGGATCGAGTATCCGCTGTTCGACGCGGCGCTCGAGAGGTTCGAGTCCCTCCAGCCCGCCCCCGACGTCATCGCCGATCACATACGACGGGCGGGTCTGTCGGCCAGCGTCACCTACCACGACTTCCCGCTCGAGATTCCCAAGGTTCGCTATCTGGCGATGGTGCGAGACCGTTATATGTCCTTGCTTGCGACGTTCGATGACGCCGAGATCGAGGCCGGACTCGCCGAGATCGACCGCCGACATACCGAGAAGATGCTGTCATTCCCGGACCGGTTCGCGTTCGTCCTCGGCGCACGGGAAGGTAACCGTTGACAGAAGCCATTGACGATCGGCTCCGCCGGTTGCAGAGCGAGCTGGAAAGTCACTCCAGGGTCGCGCGGCATCTCGGCCTGGATTTCGGTCGACCGGTCCGCTCCCTGGGCGACGGCTACCCCGAAAACACCATCGCACTGATCGGAAAGATTGCCGAGCGTCTGCTGAAGCAGGTATGGAGTCATTACGAGGTACCCGGTGACCCTTCCGGTAAGGCCCTGAACGATCTGATCAAAGGTTGTCGGCCGCATATTCGCAGCACCAACGTCATCAACGCTCTCACGGACATCCAGCGACTCCGGAACAGGTCCACACACGACGGCTACGATATTGCCGACGAAGACGGTCTTCTCGCGGTACGACGCCTGCTCGACGTCCTCGACTGGTTCACGAACACTGGGCTTACCGCTGTCACCGGGGACTCGCCGCAGCTCAGCCCCCTCGTCGAGAAAAAGGCCGAGTTTCTCGCCGGCCTCTACGCAACGCTGGGCTTCCGTGCAGTCAAGCGCTTCGAGCTGTCCGAGAGCACGGTTTACCAGTTGTTCGGTCGGCAGGCCGGGCTGCGAGTCGAGTACGTCGAGATCATGCTCAGTCGGAGTCTGGATGAGCTGAGTCAGCTCTTGAGCGCCACGAGTGGCGAGCTTCTCCAGACACAGCTTCCCAAGCGGACACGGTTCCTACTGGTTGAGGATGAGCCCTCCACGGGGGTAACGCCGTTCGCCGACGGCGAGATCCGCATCATCGCCTACGAGCGATTCGTAGAGACGATAGTCGACGTACCCGGCCATCTGGCGGCCCTGCAGCGCGTGTACCCGCCGGTTGTTCCAAGTGCCGAAGTCGCCGAGCCGATGACGATCACAGCCGAACTCATGGAAGCCGACCAGCACACCGGCGAGTTGGATATCAGCGAAACCAGCGATGCCGCGGAGATGCTGCGGAGCCTCGCCAGCACGTCGGCGAACATCCTCGTCATCGGCGGGCCAGGCAGCGGAAAGACGACTCTGCTCAAGCGCCTTGTTGCGGCCCCGGAGGGTCCCCCGACCCATCGCTACCGTTTCTACCTCGACATGAGCCTTAAGCAGCCCGACGAGGAGTTCGGCGACTTCGTAACCCGCATCCTCGCACCATACATGCCGATCCCCCGCCAGCGGGTATTCGACGTGTTCCTTTACCTGATACGCGCAGGATCTGTGCTCTGTGTGCTTGACGCCATCGACGAGGCGGTCCAGAATACCAGCCTCACAGCGTTCCTTTCCCTGTTTGCGGACGTCGCGCAGGCCCTCTCCGCCGAGTCGACGGTAGTCATGTCGTCCCGATATTCGTTCCTCGCTGACTCTCCGCAGGTCCGGCGGCTGTTGAATAATTCGTCCCTTATCTCGGAGCAGCTCGTACAGCAGCTTCACGCGAACGGCGTCGACCCGCTCGAGCTGCCGCGGTTCGCCGTAGTACGTCTGCACGATCTTCAGTTGCAGCGGCATCAGCAGACGCTCACCGTCTCGCCTCTCGAGGTGCGACTCGCCGACCAGACCGGGCGCGGCGACACGGTCCTCACCGCTGACTCGGCGGGGCGCCTCGCCGATCTCGTCACCGCCCGCGTCGGCCAGATCCTCACGTCGAGGAACCTCTCCCACCTTCAGCGGGGCCTTGAACGACTGCTCGGACTCGGTTTCCTGGCAGACAAGACCATCTTCTCGCTGACCGAAGTGTGTACGGAACTCGGCATCGAGTGCTTCGCCGCCGGGCGGGTGAGCCAGGAGACCTTTCTCCTCGCCCCATTGTTCCGGCCAGCGGGAGCCGACGCCGTGACTCCCGTCCACTCCGTGTTCCAGGAGTACTTCGCTGCCCGGCTTCTGCGGACCGCCGAGGGGCGGGCGGCCGCGGCGGCCGCCCGCCCGGAACCTTTGCTGACGGAGCAGGCCCGGAGGTTTCTCCACTACCTCGGAACCGAGACACCCCCGGCCGTACCGCTCGTCGTCCCGGCCGGCTTTTACGTGCTCGGCCCCAGTCACCGGCTACTTCTCCGCGAGGTGGAGAAGCCGGTGGCCTTCGACGAGTTCCCGGTGACTGTCGGGCGGTACAAGGGATTCCTTGCCGCAGTCGAACGCCAGGGCAGCGGCGCGTGGGACCACCCCGAGACGCCAGTAGGGCACAGCCATGAGCCGTGGTGGGAACGTCTGCGCGCTGCCGACTACTTCACCGACTCTCGGTTCGACGAGTATCCGGCTATCTGCATTAGCTGGTGGAGCGCCTACGCGTTCGCCCGTTTCGAGGGCAAGCGGCTTCCGACCTCCCTCGAGTGGGAAGCCGCAGCCCGGGGAGCCGACGGCCGTCTGTTCCCGTGGGGCGATATGCTCGACCTCGACGCGGTAAACTGCGCCGACGCATGGAGCGGTCGCCCACTGGTGACCTACGAAGTGTGGAAGCAGGAGATCGACGACGGCCGACTCAAGGAGTGCGCGCCGACCAAAGTCACCGACCATCCTCGTAATCAGTCCCCCTGCGACGTCAAGGGGATGTCCGGGAACGTCTGGGAGTGGACCGAGACTGTGTTCGACAACCTCAACTCGGCCGTGATATGCGGCGGCTCGTACGACAATCCGTACCGTGCCGTCCAGGCATCCTCGAAGGCGCTCTACGTCCGCCGCGGATGCAGCAACGCCGTCGGATTTCGCTGCGTGCGGGAGGCAGAATGACCGTGCCCACCCGCCGTCCCGAGGTTGCCCAGCGATTCGGCCACATCGTCGACCGGCAGCCACTGGGCGGCGGTCCCCACCGTGTCACAGCGACCTACTTCGTTCGCGACGACGAAGACGGTGAGACATACGGTTTCGACTACAGCGACATCGTCACGGAAGGGTTTCGGACGACCGTCGTCGGTGAGCGGGTTCGCTTCGAGATAGATCCCGCCACCCGACGCGCCCGTTTCGTGATCCGGCTGGATCTGCCGGAGGTCGACGAATTCTATCGGTAAGCGCTGACGGACGACACTCCGTCGTCGCCGTCTGCCCGGCGCGCGTGACAGAAGCCCCGGATTGGGCAGAAGGCCCGGTACCGCTCGGGCACCGTGACATTGAGGCGACGGACGCCGCCCGGCGCACTTACTTCAGCCCACCTTGCACTCGTGTCCTCTACGGTGACGGGACACGGCCCAGCCGCTGGCATCGCCTTGCGTCCGTTCAAATCGCCGGCGGCGAAATCTTCGCTGTTGAACTTGTCATCCCCGATCTCGCCGGGCGGTCCGACACGGCATTTGCGATCTTCCATATCAACAGCCACCAAGGCCAGCTACGAGATCTTCTACGAAGCCTCGCCGGACGACGCGGCACCAGCTCGCTCGTGCCCGACCTTGAGGCGGCGCTCCAGCCGTGGGCACTCCTGTTCGCTGGCCGTCCCTACACCGTCGCGTTCCTCAGCTCGACGGAGCAGCAGCTACCGCGACCGCTGGGTGCCAGGCATGTGCGGTCCTGGTCCCGGGCCGAGCAGTGGCTGTGGCTGCTCGCGTCCCGCACGTCCCCCGACGACTACCCGCCTGACCCCGACCATGCTGACCAATTGCTCGGCGGGACCGTGGTCCTGTCGGGTGACTGGCGCGGCCTGGTCACCAGGGACGGCGCCGCCTTCGTCGGCCTACGTCGCGACCGCGGCGACCGTGATCCCTTCCTGGGCTACGCACAACTCTACGCACATACCACCTACCTCGACGCCATTCTCCTCGGCATGATCCAGCGTTCGCATATCGAGGCGATGGTCGACGAGGCAGCGCGGGCGTTTGACGCGGACGACATGCCCCGCCATCTGCCAAAGCTGGAAGAGCAGGCGGCACGGTTTCGCAGTATCTATTGGCTGCGCGACGCCAGCGCTCACGGATCGGCTAATGATATTCTCACTGCCTATCAATCGCAACACCGGCTACCGGAGCGGTTCGACGCGGTACTAGCCGAGATTGCCGACCTCAACAGGATTGTTCAAACGCAGGAAGGGCAGCGGGTAGCTGCGGCCCTCGGTCTACTCACCGTGGTCGGCCTACCGTTCGGAACGGCTTTCGGCGTTCTGCAGATCATCGGAACGAACTCATTATTCTATCTTATGATGGGCCTACTCGCCGCGAGCGTGACAACTGTGCTGCTTCTCCTCACCCGCCTCGGCAGGCTCCTTATTCGAGAGCTGCGGCGATTGGAATAGAATCTGAATCGGCCCTTGGCGCGGCCTGCTCCCGCCGTCCATCGCTAGCGCAGTCGCGTAACGCGTCAAAGGACGACACGACTAAGATTCGCCGCACTTGTCACCCCGAGTCAGGCGGAAAGGTTAACATGACCACCTGATAGTTGGCGAGATGGGTGTCGACGGTATACCGGCGCGCCGCCGTGGCCGTCGGGAACACTACGAGGACTTCGCCGATCTCCCGGGAATGACCCACGTAGACGGCTACCCCGTAGATCCTCGCCGGACCGGCGGCCTCAATCCCTGACGTCAGTGTGGATGTTAACCGGGCCGTTGCGACATACGCCGACGACGGCCAGTCCGCTTCCGCAGCGACTTCCTTCGATGAGGGATGCGGAGCCGAACCTCGTGTCCCAACAGTCACGGGCAGCCGCGTCTCACGGCCCGGCACGGCGCGCTGGCGGGACGTAGGCGAAGCGAATCGGCACGATCGCCGAGTCCGCGATTCCGGACTCTTCGGCAAAATGGTCTGCGGCGTTCGGTGTCGGAAAGGGCATCGTCACCTCTAACGGCCGATCTGTAGCCCCGTCCAGGCACACGAGAGCCCACAATGTCGCGTGTCGCTTCAACGCGGCATCTTCCGTCTGCGGCGCCACGGGCGGGCTCGGCGGGGGCACAGCAAGCTGCGGCATCTGCCGCAGCAACTCCCGCCCAACCTCACGCCTCGGTACTCCTCCGGACTGCTCGCCCACCACATCCTCTCCGCAACCGCCGGTCCTGATCCTGCTCGACGCGCTATCGTCCCGATACGCACGTGATTCCAATGTCTCCTCGCCTTTCTTTCGCTTCGGACAGCGCCCTTGCATGAATGGGGGTGCAAGAGCATCGCTGGTCATACCTGTGTGAGTCGCGTCGCGCGCCAAAGGCGCACGTGTTCCTTCAGATTCTCGATGAGTGGGCCGGGAGCGCGGTTGCGGGCGCTCACGACGAAGGCGCAGGCGCGGCGCTCAATGTCGGCGAGTTTGCGGGCGCTGGAGACCTCGAGCGCCTCGTTCATGTAGTCGACCGCCGATTCGATCTCGTCGCGGGCTAGCATCGCCCTCGCCGCATTGGTCCGAACGTAGGCTCGATGGCTGACGGCCGGTGCACGGTCGAGGGCGGCAATTCCGCGCTCGGTGTGCAAGAGCGCGGCATGCGGGTTTCCGGCGTCGATGTAGGCCGCCGCCGTGATGGAGTCGAGTTCGGCTGGGTGCAGGCGGTTGGGGTGCCACCCGGGATGCCCCCGCTGTTCGGGCGCGAAGTCACCGACAATCGTCCAGGCATCGTCCAAAGCCTGAGACGTGCCACGCTGGTCGCCGAGCTTCGCCAACGAGGCGGCGATGCATTCGGCCGCGAGTCGGGCGGCGACGGGAGAGCCGGGCGGGGCGACGGCCCATCCGTCCCGCGCGTACACCAGCGCCTGCCGGGGCTGATCCTCGGCAAGTTCAACCGACGACTGCAGGAGCCGGCACCACGCCTGACCAGCCGCGTCCTTGCCGAGCACCGCGTGGTCGTAGGCGGCGATGAGCGTACGTGATGCCTGCCCCGTCCAACCTGTGTCGAGCTGGGCATTCCCGAGCATCGCGGCGAGGCGACCGGCCGCGGCGTGCATCCGGCGCAGCCCTTCCTCGTCGAGACCGCCTTCGGCAAGGATCGCGTGCGCAATCGGCAGGTCCCGGCGGACGGCCTGTGCCGTGGCCGGCACCGGCGCGTAAGGATACGAGTCGGTGAGCTTCGTAGCGATCTTTTCGAAGTGCTCGAGAACCTCCGGCGGGGCCTTCACACGACCGCCACCAACGAGCAACAGACCTGGAAGAACGAAGCCGCCGAGCACGGCGTGACGTCTCGTGAGCTGGGCGCCTGCGGGGCCTGTCTGGGCTCGTCGTTGACAGAGATCGACACACACAAGGGGGCAACTACCTCCAATCGAGAAGTCATGCCGTATAGATGGGCGAGTGATCAGCGAGTCCTCGCCAGTGCATCCCCGATCCGTTAAGTCCTCGTCCGTGTTCGGACATACGGGTGAGGGGCGCGACCTTGCCGACGACGAGGCGTATCAGCCCGTCGACCGCCTGTGGGCACAGCGTCCTACCTGCGTGGCGAGTCCGCCAAATCGTTCGAGTACTGATCTTTATGTCAAAAACGAGTACCGGTCGCGTCGCAGGATCCGCTGCGGGCGGCTATATCGTTAACTCATGCGCGTCGGAGCTGAATGATCGGAGTTGCCCCAATGGCCGTGCCCATGCGCCGCTGCTGCGGCGGTTGCGGGAACCATCTTGCGCCCAACAGCTACGACGGGCTTTGTGCGCTTTGCCAACGACGCCAGGCTAGCTTTGCCGCATTGACCGAGCCACCCGAGCTGCCTCTTGAGTTCTGGACGGCCGATCCGATGTTCGAGGCGCTCGCCACACGACACATGGGAAAAGTCATTCGTACCTACCGTAGTTGTCTCGGGGGCGGCACGAGTGGATCGGGCGCTATTGCGCAGGAGACGGTAGCGCACTGGTTGGGAGTGACTCAGGCCCTTCTTAGTCGAGCTGAAAACGGCGACGCACCAACGGATCTACGAAAGCTTGCCGAGTGGGCGCAAACCCTAAAGATCCCCGACTTTCTGTTGTGGTTCAAACTGCCGGGAAGACACCTCCTACCGGGCACGTGGCCGAACGATGGCGACGTCGCACCGCGAGAACGAGGTTGGGGGCCCGCTGCGAGCGGCCAGGACGAGATGCCGCACCGACAGCTTGAAGGACTGGCGCCGCGTCTCGAGACGTTGCTTGGCCTCGGCTTCATCGCCGATCAGACGGTCTTCTCGCTCTCCGAGGTCTGGACCCAGCTCGGGATTGACACCCTCATCGGCCGACAGCTCGAGCCGGAGGGATTTCTTTTGGCACCGTTCTTGCGACGCAGTGGAAACGGCACGGTAACGGCGACGCACCCGGCATTTCAGGAGTATTTTGCGTCCCGGCTCCTGCGGACTGTTCATGGCCGTGCAGCCGCGTTCGATGTCCACGAAAGCGAGCCCGTCCTGACAGAACAGATCCGGCGACTTCTACAGTACTTCGGTGCCCAGACGCCGGCAGCGCCGCCGCTTGTTCTTCCCGCCGGGATCTATGTCGTCGGCCCGAGTCATCGGCTGCTGCTACGGAAGGTCGAAAACTCGGTCATTTTCGACGAGTTTCCCGTGACGGTCAGCCGGTACAGGCGGTTCCTTGCCGCGGTCGAGCGGTGGGGCTGCGCCGCGTGGGATCACCCGGACACGCCTGCCGGCCACAGCCATGAGCCGTGGCACGAGCGGCTACGGAACCGGGAGTACTTCACTGACCCGCAGTACGATGATCATCCCATCACGTGCATCAGCTGGTGGAGCGCCTACGCCTTCGCCTGGTTCGAGGGCAAGCGGCTCCCGACGTCGCTCGAGTGGGAGGCCGCCGCTCGGGGCGCCGACGGCAGGCTCTTCCCCTGGGGTGACACGCTCGACCTCACCGCCGTGAACTGCGCCGACGCGTGGAGCTCCCGGCCGCTCGTCACTTACCGAGCCTGGAAAGAGGAGATCGACGGCGGCGGACTGCGCGACAGCGGTCCAACGGCGGTCACGGAGCATCCGGCAAACGTCTCGCCGTTCGGCGTGCGCGAGATGTCCGGCAACGTGTGGGAGTGGACAGGCACCGTGTTCGACGCCGTCAACTCCGCGGTCGTTTGCGGTGGCTCCTACGACAGCCCGTACCGTGCCGTCCAGACCTCCTCGAAGGCGCTCTACGTGCGCCGAGGCTGTAGCAACGCCGTTGGCTTCCGGTGCGTTCGGGATGCTGCGTGAGGTGATCGGCTTCGTCCTTCGAAAACCGCCAGGCGCCAGCGGGGCCACAGTCGACACAAGCGTCCGATCGGTGGGGGAGTCGATCGACAGGAGCTGACCGGCGCTGCTCCTACCCGGTCGCGGCGGCTCGGGCGGCCCGACGTCGAGGAACGGGGGCCTGCCGGGCGGGCTGCCCGGCGCTCGACGACCGCGGCCTGATCCCGGTCTCTTCGGCGGTGGCGTCGTCGGCATGGCGGCGTCCATTCACTGCGAGGGTCTGCTCATGCGCTCGAGCGGCGGTGCCGGTGAGCTGGGCGATCTGGCCGGTCAGGGATGCTTGTTCGGCGAGTAGGCGGTCACGGTCGGCGGCCAGGCGGACCTGCTCGGCGGTGAACGCGTCGGCGTAGGCCTCGGCACGGGTTGCGCGGTCGCGGGCCGCAGACACGGCGTCCGCCGCTACGTGACGTTCCGAGGCAAGATGCGCGGCATGATCGGCGCGAGCGTCGGCCAGGATCCTGGCATAGTCCCGATGCAGCGCGGCGAGCTGGGCAGTGTGGTCCGCGCGCACCGCTGCGAGCGCCTGCGCGTGGTCGCGTTCGAGCTGGCTGCGCTGCCCGTCGGCCGCAAGCCGCGCGCGCTCCGCCTGCTCACGGATCTGCGCGGCGTCGCTCCGGGCCTCCTCGCAGTCCCGTTCCGCCGCCTGCGCGCGGTCGCAGGCTTCGGCTGCGGCGGTGTCGGCCTGGGCTGCGGCCTCGGCGACAACGGAGGCGTCGGCATCGGCCTGGTCACGGTCTCGGCAGGCCTGGTGGAGTTCGGCTTGAAGGTCGCGGAGTGTGGCGCGCAGCCGGCGGGCCTCATCTTCGGCGGCTTCGGCCCGACCGACCGCGTCGGCAGTCGCGTCGGTGATCTGCCGGGCGATCGCGGCTTCATCGACCGCGCCTGCCCTGCGCGCGACGGTGGAAGCGAGCCCGCCGAGGTCGCCGGCGAACACGGCCAGCCGTTCGGCGACCGCGGCCAGCGGCACGTCCGTCAGCCCCAGCCGCGCCAACACGTTGTCCTCGGCAGGCGCGTCGTGTTGATGATGTCCGTTCGGCTGGACGGCGCGGCGCCGGGCGTACTGCAGACGGGATCGGTGCCGCATCCGCTCCCGCTCGTCCCCACCGGCATACCGACTGCTCTCTCCCGCCGGTTCTCCGCATCCACACGCGCAGTCGACCATCGGCGCTAGCCGCTTCTCGTCCACAGGTGATCCTTTCATCTATGTCGCTGTCTATGGCGGTCGTCTACGTCTACGTAGACCGGGCGGACGCCTGCTTTGGCCGGATTCGCGCCCGCTGACCGGGCACTCGTGCCCGCGATCGGCAGGAAGCGGCCCGCGAGCGGGGGCCCGGCCGTCTGCCGCCCACGTGGTAAACCGACACGCCGGCTCCTGAGCGGCTGATCGGTCCTTGCGCTGCACGCGGGCCGAACGCCCTGGTTGATAAGGCCCGCCCGGCGGTGATGCCGTTGCGTCCAACGAGGATGGGTCGCCAGGCCGGCGACGGCCGATGCCCCTCGGCTGCGGACGCATCGGCCGTTGCGCGGCTCGGGGGCTACCTGCGTTGTGTCCAGGCGGCGTAGATCGCGTCGGCCGCCGCGATGACTGCCGCAGGGTCGGCGTGGGCAAGTCCGTAGACGAGGAGCTGGCCGTGACGCTGGTACGGGCCGACGGTGAGGATCTTGTGAAGGGCCTGTTCGTAGGCGCTCGCGGGCAGGGGGGTGGGGTCGATCGTGGGCACCCAACCCGACGAGTCGCCGCCGCGGGGCGTCGGGCGGACGGGAACGCCGTCGGCGCCGGCGGGGGCCGCCCGGTAGGTGAGGATGACAGTCGCGTCTGCGGGGACTGCCGGCCGATGGTCGAGGTAGACGACGGCCGGGAGGGCGGCAACAACCTCCGTCAGGTCCTCGACGTCCGCACCGGGCCGGATCGCCAACTCGTACAAGTCAGCAGTCGGTCTGAGCAGCGAGACCAGGGGAGGGCGCGCGTTCCACTGCCCCGGCCGCTGGTCGTTCACGGGGTCACCACTCGGCCGACGCGACGCACGAGGCGTCCCTCGTCGGCGGTCTCCGGGATGATGTCGGGCACGGTCGTGTCCCTTCGCTGGAGGGATGAGGCCGAGGCTCCGGCGGGTGTGCCATCACCTGCCGGAGCCGTCTACAGACGAAACTCTACAGCGCCTCGCTGGAGGGTTGCAGTCCTTTCGGCGGATACCGCGCGGCGCTGTAGGGTCATTCCGTGCCGGACGACGACCCGCTGATCGGCTACCGAGAAATGGCCGAACGCGCAGGCGTCAAGCCATCCACCCTCCGCGGCTATCGCTCCCAAGGCCGCCTCCCGGACCCCGACGACGACACCATCCCCGACCGCCCCCGCTGGCGCCTCTCCACCTTCGAGGCGTGGATGAGATCCCGCCCCGGGCCAGGAACACGAACTGACCTGCACCGCGAGGACGATGCAGGGCGCGGCTCATGACGCTCTCGCGGCTGCCAGTAAGGATTTCGGCATGAGTGAGCAAGCCCAGGTCGCGCCGATGGAACGGCGATGGGCGATCCGAAGGTGATCGTGAAAAGGGCCATCCGAGGGAGCTGCCTGTCCGTGTCTGCCCTCGTTGCGGTCCGGTCCCTGTGGTGTTGCTATGGCGCAGTCTCGCCGTATTTCCTCTTGATCGCTATGGCGGTTTCCGTCGCCCAGCCAGCGCCAGGACTCACCGTTGCGTCCACAGCCGCACTGTCCTATCGTCGCCGCCGGCGCTGGCGAGGGTACGACCATTGGGGGAGAACGCCACTGCCTGGACCGCGCTGGTGTGGCCGGTGAGGGTGGCCAGGTGCCGGGGAGCGGCCGGATCGGCCATATCCCACAGCCGCACCGTCTTATCGCTGCCGTCGGCGCTGGCGAGGGTACGACCACCGGGGGAGAACGCCACCGAGTTCACCCAGCCGGTATGGTCGGTGAGGGTGGCCAGGTGCCGGGGGGCGGCCGGATCGACGACATCCCACAGCCGCACCGTCTTATCGCCGACGACGTCGCCGCCGCTGGAGCTGGCGAGGGTACGACCATTGGGGGAGAACGCCACCGACCGGATCACGCTGGTGTGTGCCGCGAAGGTGGTGCGGATGCGGGGAGCGACTGGGTCGGTCACATCCCACAACCGCACCGTCTTATCGCCGCCGACGCTGGCGAGGGTACGACCATCCGGGGAGAAGCTCACCGCGTTGACGGAGCGGAACAGCCAGCCTTTGTGGCCGGTGAGGGGCGCGCCGAGGGGGCGCCACTGCAGGTGTTCTTCTCTCCGTTGGGTCGGGGGAGCGCTACGAGTGGTGGAGGGATGCGCGCTGCCACTGCCGGGGGTTTCTTGCGGTTTCGTCGGATGGGGGCCTGGGAGTCCGGCGTGTCTCTGGTCTGGGTCGGCGCGGGTGGGTGGGGTCCACCCGGTTGCGTCCGGGTCTCGGGAGTGCAGGGGGAGAGCCGCTGGTAGTGGCGCCCGGATGGGCTGGGGTGGGTGGTCGGTGACGGCACGGATGTCGTCGTCGAGGTGCAGCGGGATGCCCGTCCGGGCGGTCCAGCGGGGGCCGTAGACGTGGGTGGCGGCGTGGGCGGAGGGGTGGCGGTCGGCCAGGTCCGTGGCCAGGGCCCGCATCACCACGTCCGCGATGGGGGCGGGTACCCCGGCGGGCGGTGGAGGGAGGGCGTTGAGGCGCTGGTACCACAGTGCGTGCAACGGCAGGGTCGGGTTGAACGGCGGCCTGCCGGCCAGTAGCTGGTAGAGGATGCAGCCGAGGGCGTACAGGTCGGTGGCCGGGCCCAGGCGGCCCGCGGTGATCTGTTCGGGGGCCATGTACAGCGGGGTGCCGGCTCTGCTGCTGGTGGCGGCCGTCGACCCTTCCATGATCTTCGCGATGCCGAAGTCGGTGACCTTGAGCAGGCCGACGGTGTCGAACAGTATGTTGTCGGGTTTGATGTCGCGGTGTAGCACGCCCCGGGCGTGCGCGGTCGCCAACGCCGCGGCCACGGCCAGGCCGATCGCGCAGCCCCCCTCCGGCGGTATGCCGGACTGGCGGCGGGTCAGTGTGCCCCCGCTTAGCAGTTCCATCACGATCAGGCGTAGGTTGCCGACGTCGACGGAGTCGTAGACCCGGACGACATGTTGATGATCTATCTGGGCGAGTAGCCGCGCCTCGGCGGCAGACCCGGCAGCCGCGCCAGCGGACCCCGTAGCCAGGATCTTGATAGCCACGGGACGGTCCAGATCGCGATGCCGGCCCTCCACCACCAACCCTTACGCACCTTCGCCGAGTTTGGCGCCCCACTCATAGCCAGGTAGCGCCTCAGATAGCGATCCCCAGTCATAGGAGGTCCTGGTGTGTTTGCTGGGGGTTTCTTCCGGTTTCGCCGGGCGGAGGCTTGCGAGTCCGGCGCGTATCTGATCTGGCTCGGCGCGGGTGGCTGGGTCCTTGGTGAGCATCTGGCGGAGGAGGTCGGCCAGGGGTGGAGGTGCGTGTCGGGGTGGGGGTGGTTCGGTGTCGAGGATGGCGTACATGGTCGCCGGCATGTCCTTCCGCAGGAAGGGAGAGGTGCCGTCGACGGCTTCGTAGAGGGTCACGCCGAGGGAGAACAGGTCGCTGGAGAGGGTGGCGGGCTGATTCTTCAGACGTTCGGGTGCGGTGTACCGGATGCTCATCGGGGTTCGTCCGGTTTCGGTGATACGGGTAGCATCGTGCAGGGTGGCGATCCCGAAGTCGGCGAGTTTGGCCGCGCCGACGGCGGTCAGCAAGATGTTCGAGGGTTTGATGTCGCGGTGCACGATGCCGTTGGCATCGGCGAAGGTGAGGGCGTCGAGGACCGCAAGACCAATCTGGGTGACCCGGTCGGCGGGCAGGGGCCCGTCG
>NZ_CAKJTO010000063.1:14829-32163 GCF_917627405.1 Protofrankia sp. Cj5 | reverse complement strand
GCCCGAGAGCGCGGCGCGGCCCGAGGACGCGGCGCGGCCCGAGGACGCGGCGCGGCCCGAGGACGCGGCGCGGCCCGAGGACGCGGCGCAGGGGGTTGACGAGGACGACGCCGCATTCGAGGAGACCGCCGAGCAGGACGCCAAGGACGCGAAGAGCGCTCTGCTGTGCGGCAGGTGCGGCGCGCTGCACGCGCCCACCGCGACAGGCGCCGTCGCCCCGTGCGGATGTTCCGCCGCGTACCTGCGTACGGTGCGCCGGCTGCCCGGCCGGTCCGGGACGCCGCGTGGCTGCCTGTCGTGCGGCGCGCGCGGCACCGGCATGATCCGGCTGTTCGAGAGCGGCAACGAGGCCTCCGCCGCCGTCCTCGCGACAGCTCTCTACCAGGCGCTGCCTGCCGACGACGAGTTCGCCGGGCGGCCGGGAGGCGGCCGCAAGCTGCTGGCGTTCAGCGACAGCAGGCAGGCGGCCGCGTTCTTCGCGCCGTATCTCGAATCCAGCCACGCGCTGGTACAGCAGCGCCGCCTGATCCTCGACGGGCTGGCCCGGGCTACCGCGTCCGACCCCTCGTGCTCAGTGGACGACCTGATCGAGGCGGTGGCCGCCGAGGCCGGCGCCGCCGGGGTGTTCGGGCGCCGCGAGTCCCGGCAGGCACGCCGGCGGGAGACCGCCCGCTGGGTGGCGCGCGAGCTGATCGCCCTCGACGAGCGGCAGTCGCTGGAAGGTCTCGGCCTGCTGCGTGTCGCCTTGGATGTCGACCCGGCGTGGCGGGCGCCGGCCCCGCTGCTCGCGCTCGGCCTCACCGCCGACGAGTGCTGGCTGCTGCTCGGCGAGCTCGCGCGGACGCTGCGGCTGCAGGGCGCGCTGTCGATGCCGGCGGAGGTCGACCCAGCGGACGAGATGTTCGACCCGCGCCGGGGACCGATCTACGTCCGCGTCGACGGTGCCGAGGCAAAGCTCAAAGTGCTCAGCTGGCTGCCGACCCGCGGCGTCAACAGGCGCCTGGACTACCTCCGCCGCCTGCTCGGCACGGGCGGCGCCGACCCGCGGGAGACGTTGGCCGGCTGCTGGCGGGCGCTGACCGCCGTCCGGGACGGGTGGCTCGCCGGAACGGCGCTGCCGAAGATCGGCCAGGTCTACCGGGTCGACCACACCTGGCTGACGCTCGCGCCGGGCGGGGCAGCGGAGCTGTACCAGTGCGACGTGTGCCGTCGGCGGGTCTCCGCGTCCGTGCGCGGCGTCTGCCCGACCCTGCGCTGCGCCGGCCGGCTGGCGCCGGTGACCGCCGCCACCGACAATGACGACGAGCACTACCGGGCGCTCTACCAGCGCACCGCGCCGGTCTCCCTGACCGCCCGCGAGCACACCGCCCAGTGGACCGGGCTGGAGGCAGCCGACATCCAGCAGCGTTTCCTGGCCGGGGAGGTGAACGTGCTGTCCTGCTCCACGACCTTTGAGCTCGGCGTGGACGTGGGCGCGCTGAACGCCGTGCTGCTGCGCAACATGCCGCCCACCACGGCGAGCTACATCCAGCGGGCCGGACGGGCTGGCCGCCGCGCGGGCTCACCGGCCCTCGTGCTGACCTACGCGCAGCGCCGCTCCCACGACCTGTCCCGCTACGCCGCGCCCGAGACGATGCTGACCGGCCAGGTCCGCGCCCCCTACGTGCCGCTCGGCAACCCGAGGATCGACCGGCGCCACGCGCACTCGGTGGCGCTCGCGGCGTTCTTCCGCGACGCGAAGGAGAACACCGGCCAGGAGTGGAAGAACGCGGGTGCCTTCTTCCTCGGCGAGCGGGGCGGGGCTCCCGGCCGGCCGGGCCCGCCCGCCGCTCCGTCACAGCTGGTCCGCAGCTTCCTGACGCCGGTACCGGACGATGTCGACGCCGCGCTGCGGGCGGTCCTGCCCAAGTCCGTCCAGGAACAGATCGGCCTCGACTCCGGCGCCTGGGTGGACGAGCTTGACGCGCTGCTGGCGGCGGTCCGCGCCGAGCTCGCCCAGGACGTCGCCCTGTTCGAGGAGCGGCGCAAGGAGGCGTTCGAGTCTCGGCGCAGCGACATGGCCGCCCGGTTCGAGCGGTCCATCAACACGATCACCCGGCGGTCGCTGATCGGGTTCCTCGCCAACCGCAACATCCTGCCCAAGTACGGGTTCCCGGTCGACACCGTCGAGCTGCGTACGGCGCACTGCGACTCCCAGGTCGGGGCGCGCCTCGAACTGACCCGCGACCTGGCGATGGCGATCCACGAGTACGCGCCCGGCTCCGAACTGGTCGCCGGCGGTGTGCTGTGGCGCAGCGCCGGGATCTACCGGCTGCCCGGCCGGGAGCTCATCACCCGCTCTTACACGGTCTGCCGCGGCTGCCAGCACTACCGCGAGGGCGGCGGCGACCTCGAACCGGCGTGCACCGCCTGCGGGCGGCCGGCCGACGGGCCGGTGCGGGAATACTGCGTGCCCGAGTTCGGCTTCGTGGCCGACCCACGCACCGCGAGGCCAGGCACTGCCCCGCCGCTGCGCGTCTGGAACGGCGGCGTCCACGTGGTGTCCCTCGGCGCGGAGCTCAGCGAGAGCCGCTGGCGGTCGGCGGACGGCGCGATGGCCTGGTGTCACAGCGGCACCCGGGGCCGGCTCGTGTCGCTGTCCGAAGGGCCGGGCGGCGCGGGCTTCCTGCTCTGCGACTGGTGCGGCTGGGGCGGCGCCAACCACGGCCGTGCGCCCAAGTCGCACCTCAACCCGCTGCGCGGCAAGCCGTGCACAGGCCTGCTGCGCTGGCGGTCGCTGGCGCACACCTACGAGACCGACATTGTGCGCGTCCAGGTCGACGCGCCCGGTCTGGGCGCTACCGGCTCCGGCGCCGACGAGCGGGCGCGGTGGCACTCGCTGCTCTACGCGCTGCTGGAAGGCTGCGCCGAGGGCCTGGAGATCAGCCGGGGCGACATCGACGGCGTCGTGCACGCAGGTGCCGACCAGCGCAGTGGTCTGGTGCTGTTCGACACCGTCCCCGGCGGGGCGGGCAGCGCGGCGCGTATCGCCGGGTCGCTGGATATCGTCGTCGACTCCGCGCTGCGACGGGTAAGCGCGTGCGACTGCGGCCTCGAGACATCCTGTTATGGCTGCCTACGGACCGTCGGCAACGAGCGCTACCATGAGGATTTGTCGCGCGGCGTAGCCCTGACCATTCTCCGGTCGTTGTCCGGACTGCGCGTCGACGATGACCGAGATGACTGAGCAGCATACCGAGCACCGTCTGTGAGCCATTCCGACCGCGTATTTGCTGGGATACCGAAACCATGACAACGACAAGCGCCCAGGACCCACCGGGCACGCCGGGTGGCGCTTTCGGTATCGCGGCGTTCACCGCCGACGACCGCCTGCGCCTGTTCCACTTCGCCGCCACCGAGAAGCGCCACGAATACCTGTGGCTGCTGCGTGCCCTCGACCGGGCACGCGCCGACTATCAGGTGCTGGTGCACGTGGCCGATGCCCAGGCCGCGCTCGACGCCCTGGCCGAGGAGCGCCCGGACGCGCGGGTGCCCGACGTCCAGTCCCTGCTGGACTCGCTCGCCGACTGGAAGGTCCTCGACCGTTCCTATGACGGCACCCGGGCCGCGAACCTGGCCGAGTACCGCAACCGGCACTACGTCTACCAGTTCACCCAGGCGGGCTACCGCGCCTATCGGGCGGTGGAGGACGTGCTGTCCGCCAGCCTGGAGGACGCGCAGCTGTCGCGGCTGGTCTTCCCCGACATCCTGGCGGACCTGCGGGCGCTCGCCGAGGCGGTGCGCGAGGGCGACGCGCCGGAGGTGTACCGCAAGCTGTCCCGCCTCGACGGCGTCCTCGCGGACATGGCGCAGCGCGCCGCCCGGTTCTACCTGATGCTCGGCGACCTGTCGCGGACGAACGACACCCGCCCCGAGGTCTTCCTCGCGCACAAGGACGCCCTGCTCGCCCATATGCGCGAGTTCCATTCCGAGCTCAGCAGGTACGCGCCGCTGCTCGCCGACGCGGTCGAGGCAGTGGGCGCCGAGGGAGCGGACCGGGTCGCGGCGCTCGCCGCCGAGGCCGATGACTCCCTCTTCCGCTCCCGCGACCGGACCGCGGAGTGGCGACGGCGCTGGGCCGGCCTTGTCCAGTGGTTCGGTACCTCCCCGGGGGCAGCGCAGCGGGCCAGCGAGGCGGACCGGCTGCAGGACGCGACGATCACCGCCATCGCCAACGTCACCGCCTTGCTGCGGCGGGTGACGGAGTCGAGGAGGGGCGGCGTCAGCCGCGAGAGCCAGCTGCGCCACCTCGCGCAGTGGTTCACCAGCCTGCCCGCCGACACCGACGCGCACGCGCTGTACCAGGCGGTCTTCGGTCTCGGCGGGCCGCGGCACGTCGCAGCCGGCTACGAGGACCCCGAGCTGATCCCCAGCAGACAGTCCTGGTGGGAGGCCGAGCCGGTGGCGCTCTCACGCACCCTCGTGCGGGTCGGCCGCAGAACCGGGCTGCGGGGCCCCGGCCGGCTCCAGCGCGACGAGGCTGCGAAGGAGTGGCTGCGCGCCGAGCAGCTCAAGGCCACCACGCAGCGCCGTTCCGCGATGGGGCAGCTCGCCGGCAACGGCGTCCACGACCGCGTCCTCGACGAGGCGGAGACCGAGGCCCTGCTCAGCCTGCTCAGTATCGCCCTGGTCGCCCGGGTGCCGGTCAGCCGGACCGTAGACCCCGGCCCGGTCGCCGCCGGCTCCTCCGACGGTGTGCGCCTCACGCTGCGCCCCGCGCCAGGCGTCACGACCGTGCGGACGGTCCGCGGCAGGCTGCACCTCGACAGGCTGGCGATCGAGATCAGGAGCGCTGGCTCGGGGCTGGTCGCGCCCGCGCCCGCGCCCGCGCCCGCGCCCGCGGCGGCGGCGGTCTCGGCGTGAGGGTCGCGGAGAAGGTCAGCGCCTTAGATCTCGACGAGTACCAGCAGGCCGCCCGTCAGGTGCTGCGCCATCCGCTCATCACGGCGTCCTACCCGGACAGAGCCACCCTTCCGCTGGTCCGCAAGTGGGCATCGCAGCTGCGCGTGGACCTCGCCGAGACGCTCGGGTACACCCTGGTCACGGGCGGCGACACGGTCCGGCTGCGCCGCGTCCAGGACACCCTCGACGCGACCCGCCCGGCGTACACCCGGGCGAGGAAGCCCTTCGACCGCCGCCGCTACGCCTACCTCGTGCTCGCCCTGTCGGTGCTGGGCCGCGCCGGCACCCAGATCGCCCTGTCCGAACTCGCCGACGCGGTGGCCGCCGAGGCCGGCCGTGTCGACGGCCTCGGCATGGACACCGAGCGGAAGGCCGACCGGGACGCCTTCGTGGACGCGGTCGCGTGGCTCGAGACGCGGGGCGCGCTGCGGATGGCCGACGGCAGCGCCGTGGACTGGGTCAACGACCCCGAACACGCCGAGGCGCTCTACGACATCGACCGGGAGATCACCGGGGCGGTCTACGCCCCGAGCCGTGTCCTGCAGCACCTGAACTCGGTGACCGACCTGCTCGGCGACGCCGCGAGCGCGGGCCCGGAGCAGGGCATCAACGCCGAGCGCCGCCGCACCGGCCGCCGGGCCCGCCGCCTTGCCCTGGAACAGCCCGTCGTCTACTACGCGGACGTCGACGAGGGCCTGCGCGGCCAGTTGCGGGCCCCTGCCCTCGCCGAGGACCTGGAACGCCTCACCGGGCTGCCGCTGGAACGCCGCGCCGAGGGAGTCGCCCTGATCAACACGGGCGGCCGGCTCACCGACGTCACGTTCCCCGGCACCGGCACGGTCGCCCAGGCGGCGCTGCTGCTGTGCGCCCGGATCGCCGGCTACCTGGCGTCCAGCCGGCACCGCGTCGAGTTGCTGCCCGCCGCCACGGCGGCCGAGCGGCTCGCCGACGCTTCCGCCCGCATCGACGCGGCACTGCCCGCGCGCTCCGGTGTCACCGCCCTGCTCGCGGACGCCGATCAGGCCGCGGCCACCGACAGCGCCACAGCCACTGACAGCGCCGGGCGGCCCAGTGCCGCGGCGCCGCCCGGTGACGCCCTGCCTTCTGGTGACGCCATGCCTTCTGGTGACGTCGCGGCCGAGGCGACGAAGGCAGCCGGTCGCGAGGCCACCTATCCGTTCCTCAGTGACTCCTGGCTGCGGGCGGAGCTCACGAAACTGGTCAAGGAGTTCGGCCGCGGCATGTCCGAACGCCAGATCGCTGACCCGGCCAGTCTCCTCGACGACGTCCTGCACCTGCTCGCCAGCGTGGGCTTCGTGGCCCGTACCGACGGCGGCGTCCTCATCCTGCCCCTGCTCGCCCGCTACCGGGGCGTCACCGCCCAGCTCAAGGAAACGATCAAGTGACCAGGTACGAGCCCACTCGGGCCGGCATCATCAACATGTGGGACTACCGGGACGAGGAGTTCTCGTTCGCCCGCGGCTGGCTGATCCTGCGCGGGCCGAACGGGTCCGGCAAGACCAAGGCCCTCGAAGTCCTCTTCCCCTTTGTCCTCGACGGCCGGATCGACCCCAAGCGGCTCAACCCGTTCGCCGCCGGGGACCGGACGATGAAGTCCAACCTGCTGTACCGGGGCGCGGACAACGCGGTCGGCTACGTCTGGCTCGAGTTCCGCCACCGGGACACAAGGCAGGCGGTGACCGTCGGCATCGGTCTGCACGCCCAGCGACACCGGGACACGCCGGTGCGCTGGCACTTCGTCGCCGATGGCCGGGTCGGCGAGGACTTCTCGCTGCTCACCGACGACGACCGGCCGATGACGCGCAAGCAGCTCGCCGAGGAGATCGGCGACGCGAACATCCACGCCTCGGCGACGGACTACCGGGCCGCGATCGACACCCGGCTGTTCGGCCTCGGCGCCGAGCGCTACGAGCAGCTGGTCACCCTGATCCTCACGCTGCGCAGGCCGCAGCTCGCCAAGAACCTCGACCCGGTCAGGCTGTCGGACACGCTGACCGACGGCCTGCGGCCCGTGGACGACGACCTCATCAACGAGGCGGCGCGCAGCTTCGACGACATGGAGACGGTCACCCGCACGCTGGAGGGCCTGGTGGCCGCCGACGAGGCGACCGCCGCGTTCCTCGCCAGCTACACGACCTACCTGCGCACCCACGCCCGCGCCGCCGCTGGCGCGCTGACCCGCCGACGCGAGGCGACGCAGGCCCAGCGTGCCGCGACCGTGGCGTACGAGGAGGCCGAGCGGGCCGCGCGGGACGGGCAGCGGGCCGCCGAGAACCACCGCGAGCAGGCCGAGACGGCCGTCGCCGGGCTGCGCGGCAGGATCGAGCAGCTCAGGGCGAGCAACGCCTACCAGGCGGTCGAGCAGATGGGCGACTTGGACCGCCTGGTCCGCACCTGCCTGCAGACCGCCAACGAGACAAGGGCCGAGCTGGACCGCCGCCAAGCGGCAGCCGCCCGCGCGCGGTCCGAGGCCGAGCGCGCGGGCGCCGAGCTCGCCGACCTCTCCGCGGCGGCGGCCCGCACCGCGGCGGAGCTCCTCGACCATGCGGCGCGGGCGGGGATCGACTGGCAGGCCGCCGACGCCGAGGCGGCTGGCGTGGTACGGCGGGCCAGCGCCCGCGCTGCCGTCCGCCTCGAGAACGTCCGAGCCGTCCGCGCGCCCGACGCTGAGCACCGCAAGGCCGAGCAGTCCCGTGACCTCGCCCGGATCGCCCTTGACCGCGCCACGCAGGCCCTCACCGACGCCGAGCAGGCCGAGCAGGCCGCCGACGGCGCGGTCGCCAGCGCCGTCGAGGCCGCCGGGCAAGCCCTGGCCGCCTGGTCGTCCCGGCACTCCGGGCTGTTGCCCACGCACGGCTGGGCGGACCTCACCGAGGCGCTGGGCGACGCGCTGGCCCAGTTCGGCGAGCCGGACGCGGCGCTGCCGGAGAGCACGTACAACGCCGGGACCGCCCCGGCGGAACACCAGGTCCGCGACGAGCAGGCGGCCCTGCGCGCCCGGCACACCGCCCTCGTCACGGAGCGGAAGGCCGTGACCGCCGAGCGGGCCGCCATCGCCGCCGAGCGGGACGACGCCCCGCCGCGACGTCCCGGACGTCCCGGACGGGCCGCGGACCGTATGGATGTCACCGGCGCCCCGCTGTGGCGCCTGGTCCGCTTCGCGCCCGGCGTCGACGACACGCGGGCGGCGGCGATCGAGGCGGCCCTCGAGGCCAGCGGCATGCTCGACGCCTGGGTGTCGCCGGACGGCCACGCCGGCCTCCTGGCCGCGCCCGGCTATGACGGGTACCTGGTCCCCGGGACAGCCGTCACCGGGCCGAACCTCACCGACGTGCTGGAACCCGAGGACGACACACCCATGCCGCGGGGACTGGTCACCGCCATCCTGGCGTCGGTCGCGCTCGACGGGAGCCTGTTCTCCAGCGCCGCCGTGACCGGCAGCGATGGGCGCTACTCGCAGGGCATCATCGCCGGGCGGCACCACAAGGAGCACGCCGAGTACATCGGCGCGACCGCCCGTGCCCACCGCCGCGCCGCGCGGATCACCGAGTGCGACGCGAGGATCGCCACGCTGACCGCCGAAATCGCCGGCCTCGACAAGCGGGCACAAGCGCTCGCCGACACCCTGGCCGCGTTCGGTGACGCCCGCACGGACCTGCCCACGACCGGTCAGATCGCCGGCGCCCAGCGGGAACACAACCGGGCCGCCGGGCACCTGCGCAGTGCCCGGCACGCCGCTGAGCAGGCTCGGGTGAGCTTCGACGAGTCCGTCGCCGCCGTCACCGTGACTGAGCGCGCCCTGCGCCGGGCCGCTGCCGACAACGTGCTCACCCCCGAGAGCGCCGACCGGGTCGAGGACGCGACCCGCCGTTTCGAGGCAGCCGCCCGCGACCTCGAAGCCAGGTACCGGGAACGCGGGCGGCAGGCCGACGCCGTCGCCGACGCCCGCGACCGCGTCGAACACGCCGCTGCGGAGGAACAGGCGGCCGCCGGCACGCACCGCTCCGCGTACCGCCGCCATGCCGAGGAGAACGCGAAGCTGCAGGCGCTGCGGGAGTCTGTCGGCGCCGAGGCCCAGGAGGTGCTGGCGCGGATCTCGGCGGCCGAGTCCGGGCTGGCCGCCGCGCAGGACGAGGAAAAGGCCGCCCGCGGGGCCGAGATGGAGGCGATCCGGCTGGCGTCCGCCGCCAGCGAGCGGGTCTCCTCGGGCCGGGCGGCGCTGCGCGTCGCGCTGGACGAGGAGCTCACCACCGCCCGGAGGCTGGCTCCGTTCGCGGCCCGGGAGCTGCTCGACGTGCTGGCGTGCCCGCCGGGGCTGCGGTGGCCCGCGAGCGAGGAGGAGTGGACACGCGGCGAGACCCCGCCGGCAGCGCTCGCGATCCATGACGCCATCCTCACGGCCACCCGTGGCATGTCCGCGACCGAGACGTCGCAGAAGGCGTCGACCACCCGGCTGACCCGGGCGCTCGAGGAGCTACAGGCACAGCTCGCGGCGGCCGGTCAGGACTACCACCCCGCGTGGGACAGCCCGGACGGTGTGATCGTCGTGCGGATCGCTGACGAGCAGGGGCCGCTGCCCGCCGCGGCGTTCGCCAACCGGATCTCCGCCGCGCGCCGTGACCAGCACCTGCTGCTGTCCGACAGCGAGCAGCGGATCCTCGAGGACGCGCTGCTGACCCGGCTGGCACAGCAGATCCACGACCGCACCGTCGACGCGCGCGACCTGATCCGGGCGATGAACAGGGAGATGCGCGAGCGGCGGATGTCGTCGGGCAAGAAGGTCGGCGTGAGCTGGCAGATGTCCGATGCCCTCGACGCCGAGCAGCGGGCGGTCGTGAGCCTGCTCGACACGGAATCCTCCCGCCTGGCGCCGGATTCGCTCGCCCGGATGCGGGCGCACTTCGCCGATCGGATCAAGACCGAGCGGGCGCGCCACCGGGACCAGCCCTACCGCGAGCTCCTCGCCTCCGTGCTGGACTACCGGCGCTGGCGGCAGTTCTCGTTCCGTCTGGTGGGCCCCGAGGGCGAGGAGGAGACGCTTACCCGGGCCAGGCACAGCAGGCTGTCCGGCGGCGAGCAGTCGGTGTCGCTGCACCTGCCGCTGTTTGCGGCGGCGCATGCGACCCTGAACACGGCGCGCCCGGACGCGCCCCGCCTGCTCGCTCTCGACGAGGCGTTCGCCGGGGTGGACGACACCGGCCGCGCCGAGCTCATGTCCCTGGCGGCGCAGTTCGACCTCGACCTGTTCATGACCGGCTACGACCTGTGGGCGACCTCGGCCGTGGTCCGCGCCGCCGCGCACTACGACCTCGCGCACTCCCCCGTCCAGCACACGGTCAGCGCCCTGCTGCTGGTGTGGGATGGCAGTGAGCTGATCGCCGACGAGACCGGCACCCTTACCGCTCTCCTCGGCTCCCCGGGCACGCGGCGCGCGGCCACCTCGCCCCACCTCCTCCTGGCACCCCAGGCGTGACCGCCCGCAGATGATCGCATCGTCGGGAAGCGGCCGGTCCGGCCTCGCGAACAACTCGGCCCCCGCGTCGTGTTCGGGCCCAGGGCGCGCGGGCGTCGGTCACCCGTTGAGGAGGGTGATGCAGCGCCCGGCCGGGCTGGTCACGGTGGTGATCGCGGTGCGTTCGTCAATGGGAGGCGCGTTCGTGCGCTGGTCGAAGATCACAAGGGTGCCGATCGGCAACTGGAGCCGGTCGAGGTAGCGGTCCAGCTGCAAGAGCCCGGCCTTGAGCGGGTTGGATCTGCCGGTGCGCCAGGCCTTGATCTCAAAACCCTCGCGCTGGACCTGCCGCGGTCCCCCGCGGGGTGCGTAGGGCCAGCGGAGATGAAGGTCGATGCGGCCGGATCCGAGCGCGTATTCGCGTTCGACCTGGCCGGTACCGTTGACCGCGCGCTGGAGGTAGCCCATGAGAATGAGCTGGGGCGCGGCCTCGTCGTAGTAGCCGCGGCTGGTGAGGAACTCGCCGTTCTCGATCCACCAGACCGCGAAGTCGGCGAGGACTCGCGGAAGATCGAAACTGCCGTCCGGGCGGACGAAGGTGCGGGGATCGGTGGTGATGCTCTCCTGCACGGAGGACGACAGGACGCGGACGATGACCTCGCGGTAGATCGGATTCGCGGCCCGTACGGGTGGGTCGGGCGCGATGAGGCCGAGATCGCGGACATAGCTGACGTCGTCGTCGTACGGGTCGAGGACGAGCGGGTCCCCGGCGATCAACGGAGCGATGATCTCACGGACACGGGGCTCGGCCAGCTTGGAGGCCAGCGAGTCCAGGTGGGTGGCGCGCGCAAGGACGAGCCGTTCCTTCGCGGCCTCGAGATGCTCACGTGTGATCGTCTCTGTGGCGGGCACGGCCATCTCCTCGACGACCTCGCGGGCCAGCGCGTTGACCAGCCACGGCTGGCCGCCCGTGAGCTCGTAGGCGTGCTCGACCGCGCCCGGCGCGAACGGCTGGCCGGTGGCGGCGGTGTGCTGACCGTAGAGCTCCGCCACCTCGCCCGCGGTGAAGTCGCCCAGCCTAAGAGCGACCGGCAATAGGGGACGCGGCGTCGCGGGGCTGGGGCACGCACCTCGCGTCGTTGTCGTCAGTCGGCGCCCAGCACCAGGGCGCCTTCCTCCGCCGCCTCGCGATGCACGCACCCCAGCCCCGCTCCTTGATCCACACCCCTATTGCCGGGCGCTCTAAGTGACTTGAGTTTGATGTTGAACGGGCTCGACGTGCCCAGCCGCGACGGGTCACCACCGGCCGCCGCCCCGGGGACCCGCGGAATCGCGAAGCGATTTCGGGGGTGGCAGTCACGGACATCGCGGAGACCACACAGCACGACCGACGCTGGGAAGGGCGCTGTGGAGCGGGCGTTGTAGCCGTCCCGCACCTGGCTGAGCACGCTGATCAGCGACTGGCCCTGAAGGGCGTCGATCTCGTCGAAGAACAGGACGAGCGGACGTGGGCAGATCCGGGCCCAGGCTCTGAGCGCCTCGACGATCAGGGTGCCGTCGGAGGTCTCCGGCCACGGCGCCGGCCGCAGCTCCGCAGGCAGGGTGTCCTCGGCGCTGGAGCGGAGCCGGTCGAGAATCGCCCGGGACGCGGCGCGGATGTCGTCTCCCCAGGCGCGCCCGGTCTCGCAGGAGACGTGCACCGCGGCGTACTGGCCCCGCGTGGTCAGGTCGGCCGCGAGTGCGCGGAGCGCCGTCGTCTTCCCCGTCTGGCGGGGCGCGTGGACGACGAAGTAGGCCTTGAGATCCACCAACCCGGGTGCCTCCGGGAGGCGGGACAGCGCCGGAATCATGTAATGCTCCGCGCGGATGCACGGCCCAGCCGTGTTGAACCGACGACTCACCAGTCCTCCTCCCCGCCCGACTCGTGACTTCACTACCAGCCTACCCGCGATCGACGATCTATCTGTACGATGAGCGACTTCTCCCTGACTCGTCGCGATCGCGCGGACGGACCGAGCGCACATCGACAGCTGCGGAGGGGCGCGCCGCCTTTGTCACCCAGCTCGGCCGTGCCGTCCGACAGCTACATCAGCAGCGTCGAATCGCTGGCAATGCAGGTAAAATGCCTGCATGACTGCGATCACAATCCGCGATGTCCCAGACCTGACCCTGGAGGCGCTGAAGCTCAAGGCGGCACAGACGGGCCGTAGCCTGCAGGCCTACCTGCTCGACCTCGTCACCCGCGACGCCCGGACACCGACCCTGGCCGAGATGATGGCCCGCCTCGACCGCGAGACACACACCGATCTCGCGACCTCCGACATCCTCGCCGCGATCGACAAAGGCAGACGACGCGGATGACCGCCCCGGAAGCCGTCATCGACTGCTCGGCTCTGATCCGCACACTGACCGATCATGGCCCGACCGGCCAGGCAGTCCGCCACCGCCTCGCCGGCCTGACTACATTGGCCGCACCCGGCCTGCTCGACTACGAACTCCTCTCGGCCCTGTTCGGGATGGTCCGCGGCCGGAAGCTGTCCGCACCGGAGGCGGAGAAGGCCATCGGCGACTACCAGCGCCTGCCCTTCGTACGGCACGAGACACTGATCCTCTGGAAACGCGTCCGCGACCTGCACCACAACCTCAGCGCCTACGACGCCCAGTACGTTGCTCTCGCCGAGGCCCTGGGACTCCCGCTGATCACCAGCGACGCCCGCCTCGACCGCGGCGCCGCCGCCACCTGCTCCATCGAAGTCTTCGCATAGACCGACACAACCGGACGCCGGGACCGGCGCCACTGGCGGCCGGGCCGCCGCGAGGCGGGTCTTCACCTGCGCGCAAACGGCTCGGTCAGATACGGGATGACAGTCATGTCCGCCATGACGGACACGTGTCGGTACCATGACCTATCTGTGGGGGCGAGCACGGGAACCGAGATGATTGACGTCCCGCCAGGATGGGTGACGCTGTCGGACCGGCGATCCCAGCGTAGCTGGTCGGTCGAGCTTGCGGCGTACCAGCTTGCGGCGTTCCCGGTGACCCAAACGCGATACGCCCAGGTTACCGGCCAGCGGCCGAGCGCGGCGCGAGGTGATCAGCTGCCCGTCGAGGGCGTTTCCTGGTGGGACGCCGTCAGGTTCTGCAACGTTCTGTCACAGCACGAGGGGCTGGCCCCGGCGTACCGCTTCGATGCTGACGTCGATGGTGTCGAGTGGGACACGTCCGCCACGGGATACCGGCTACCGACCGAGGCCGAGTGGGAGCATGCATGTCGTGCCGGCACCGCCAGCGCGCGGTATGGGCGGCTCGACGAGATCGCTTGGTATCGCGGGAATTCGCGCGAGCGGATTCACGACGTGGGCGGCAGACAGCCCAATGCGTGGGGCTTTTACGACATGCTGGGCAATGTCTGGGAATGGTGCTGGGACGTCTACGACGCCGAGGTCTACGGCACCTACCGGGTGCTCCGTGGCGGCGGGTGGTTCGACGAGAGCTGGAGCTGCCGGGCCTCGGTTCGCCGTCGAAGCCACCCAACGTTCCAGATCGACGACGTAGGATTCCGCATCGCGCGCTCCACCACCCCCACGAATACGGTCAGCGGACGCGCCGGGCCTCCGAAACCGCCAGACATTCGGAACACTCGTTCGATTCGGTAAATGATGTTCCGACCGGCGCGGTCACTGGGCATTGTCCCTGGTCAGCGCCTGGGTAGCGACCGACGACACCAACGCGAGGTGCCTGCCCGCGAGAGTGCTCGCGGTGAGTGCGATGACCGCTCCCGCCCGAAACGCCGTACCAGTCATCGCGCCTTCTATGCCTAGCAGTACTATGCATCGTACTTCCAGGGTATCGAACGGGGTGAGGCTTGGTGAAGGTCGGCAAGGATCTGGTGGCCGCCTCGGCGACGCCGTTGGTGCTCGGCATCCTGGCCGAGGAGGAGAGCTATGGCTACGCGATCCTCAAACGGATCAACGAGTTGTCAGCTGGTGAGCTGGACTGGACGGAGGGCCTGCTCTACCCGTTGCTGCACCGGCTGGAACGCCTCGGATGCGTGGAGTCCAACTGGCAGTCGGTGACGGGCGAGCGACGGCGCAAGTACTACCGGCTCACCGAGGCGGGCCTGGCCGAGCTGGCCGAGCAGCGCCGTCAGTGGGCCACGGTCATGGACGCCCTCAAGGGAATCTGGCTGGGTCCTGGCGACCGCGGGACGCTGACGGCGATCCCGCTGGAGGGCCGGGCATGACGGCGCGGGAGGGACAGGAGGAGCTTGAAGCGCAGCTCGCGCAGTGGCGCCAGTACGTGGGGCGTCGCCGGGAGATGCGACCGCCCGACGCCGACGAGCTCGAAGACCATCTCCGTGGCTGCGTGGACGAGCTCGTCGAGGCCGGCCTGAACGCGGATGAGGCGTTCCTGATCGCGGTCAAACGGATGGGCAGCCTCGACGACCTGGCCCGTGAGTTTGCCCGGGAGCACTCCGAACGGCTGTGGAAGCAGCTGGTCCTGACCGCAAGCCCAGCCGCGGACGCGCGGTCGCGGCGGGACCTGAGGGTGATGGCCTTCTGCGCGGCGGGTGCCGCACTGTCCATCAAGGCGCCGGAGCTGTTCGGGGTGAGTCTGGACAACAACGCGGCAGCCGTATTTTACGGGCCGAACGTCAGCCTGCTCGTGCTGCCCTGGCTCGCGGGTTTCCTCGCCTGGCGCCGGCAGGCCCGACGCTCACTGATCGGGATGCTGGCGGCGTTGTTCGCGCTCGGCGCCGTGGCGGCCAACGCCTACCCCCTGGCGGACAGGTCGCAGTCGCTGATCATCACCAGCATCCACCTGCCCATCGCCCTGTGGCTCGTGGTGGGCCTGGCCTACATGGCCGACGGCTGGGGGTCGTCCCGCCGACGCATGGATTTCATCCGCTTCACCGGTGAATGGTTCATCTACTTCGTCCTCATGGCTCTCGGCGGCGGTGTACTCACCGCATTCACGACCGGCGCATTCAAGGCCATCGGGATCGTTCCGCAGGAGTTCATCGCGCAATGGCTCCTTCCATGCGGCGCGGCGGCCGGGGTCGTCGTGGCCGGATGGCTCGTCGAGGCCAAGCAAAGCGTCGTCGAGAACATCGCTCCGGTGCTCACCCGGCTGTTCACTCCGCTGTTCACAGCGGTCCTGCTCGCCTTCCTCATCGCCGTCGGCTGGACCAGCAACGGCATCGACGTCGAACGCCAAGCGCTGATCCTGTTCGACCTGCTCCTGGTCATCGTGCTGGGGCTGCTCCTCTACTCGATCTCAGCCCGCGACCCGCTGGCCCCGCCCGATCTGTTCGACAAACTGCAGCTCGCCCTCGTGGTAAGCGCGTTGGCCATCGACGTCCTGGTCCTCTTGGCCGTCGCCGGGCGCATCACCGAATACGGCACCACGCCCAACAAGGCCGCGGCTCTCGGCGAGAACATCATCCTGCTCACCAACCTCGTCTGGTCAGCATGGCTGCTGCTGGGGCTCGTCCGTGGACGCGCCCCGTTCGCGACGCTCGAACGCTGGCAGACCGGCTACCTGCCCGTCTACGCCGCTTGGGCCTGGATCGCAACCCTCGTCTTCCCGCCGCTGTTCACCTACGCCTGACCCGCCCGGCAGGTGGCGCCTGCCAGCTGGGCCGCCACCCACCGCCCAGCCCACGCCTGCGGTGGCTCCCTCCGCTGCCTCGTGACACGCGCACCCCAGCCCCGCTCTTTGATCCACATCCCTCCTGCCGGGCGCTCTTAGAAGTACAGTTCTTAGAAGTACAGTTCTATTTCTCCGGCGAACGACGGTGACGGATGTGATCGAGAAGCCCGCGCATGTGTTCGACCGCGACTTCGAGTGGGGCCACCTGGTGCGCTTCGCGGCCCGGGTGGGCGGGCCCGCGCAGCTGGGGGTGGTCACCGGAAGGCCACCGACATCTCCCACCACCTGAGCGTCTTGGAGGACTGTGGGCTGCTGCGCAGGGAGGAGGACCTGTTCCGCCAGGGCCGGGCGGTGTACCGGATCGCCGAGCCGTTGATCGTCTTCTACCAGGTCGTCATGAGGCCCCGCTGGGGGTTCCTGGAAAGCGGCCGGGCCGCCGCGGTCTGGCGTGACGCCCGCCCTCGCTTCTCCGCGCAGGTCCTCGGCCCCCATTTCGAGCAGCTCTGTCGTGACCACGCGGCCTTCGCCCCGCCCGACCTGTTCGGCGAGTTTCCCGGCGAGATCGGCGCCGGTGTGGTTTCCGACCCCGAGCGCAAGACCCAGATCCAGATCGACGTGGCCGTGCTGGCTCCACCGGTGCCCGGCGAGCCCCGCCGCATCCTGTCCCTCGGCGAGGCGAAATGGGGCGACGTCATGGGCTCCCGCCATGTCGACCGGCTCCGCCGCGCTCGCGACCTGCTCGCCGCCCGCGGCTACGACACCCGTGACACCACTCTGATCTGCTACAGCGGCGCTGGCTTCGACCCGTCCGTCACCGCGGCCGCGGCCGATCGCACCGCGGCCATCACCCTTGACCAGCTCTACGGTGTGCTTCGGAAGTCGTCGTTCGATCAGGAAGCGGCGACACGGCGGCCAGCACCGAAGCGTTAGCCCCGCCCTGAACGGCGAGGCTTGCACGCTACGCTTCCCGGCCACCGACCACTTACTTCAGGGCCACCAGCGCTGCACACGCAGCAGCGACGAGACGACCGCGGCTGCGAGCAGGTCGCGCCCTTCCTCGATCGAAAGTACGGCTGGAAGAACATCGATCACGGCGTCCCGTCCTGCTAACGATGCGGCGGTCAGAGCCTGGGCGAGCAGGTCGGGGGGCAGGTGAGATGCCAGCCCGATCAACGCCTGCGCCCGGTCGGCCGGGTGGTCGATGGTGGTGGCTGTGAGAGCCTGAGCGAGAACCGGTCCACGCTGGTCAGGGGGCAGGTGAGATGCCA
>NZ_CAKJTO010000063.1:12678-14323 GCF_917627405.1 Protofrankia sp. Cj5 | reverse complement strand
ACCTGGTCAACGCCCGCGCCCGGTCGGGCGGCCAGCCGATGGTGATGGCAGCACTCAGAGCCTCGACGAGGACCGGCCCACGCTGCTCAGAGGGCAGGTGAGGTGCCAGCCTGATCAACGCCCGCGCCCGGTCGGGCGGCCAATCGATAGCGGTGGCAGCGCTCAGCGCCTGGGCGAGTTGGTCGGGAGGCAGGTAGGGTGCCAGCCTGGTCAACGCCTGCGCCCAGGCCTCCGGCCGGTGGATGGCGGTGGCAGCACTCAGAGCCTGGGCGAGGACCGGCCCACGCTGCTCAGAGGGCAGGTGAGGTGCCAACCCGATCAACACCCGCACCCGGGCCTCCGGCCAGCCGATAGTGGTGGCAGCACTCAGAGCCTGGGCGAGGACCGGTCCGCGCTGGTCAGGGGGCAGGTGAGGTGCCAGCCTGGTTAACGCCCGCACCCGGGCGTCCGGCCAGTCGATGGCGGCAGCGGCACTCAGAGCCTGGGCAAGCAGGCCAGGAGACAAATGAGATGCCAACCCGATCAATGCCCGCACCCGGGCGTACGGCCAGCCGATAGCGGCAGCGGCACTCAGAGCCTGGGCAAGCAGGCCAGGAGGCAGGTAGGGTGCCAATCCGATCAGCACCTGCGCCCGAGCGTACGGATCGTCGATGGCGGCAGCGGCGCTCAGCGCCTGAACGAGCAGCTCAGAAGGCAGATGAGAGGCCAACCTCGTCAACGCCCGCGCCCGAGCGTACGGATCGTCGATGGCAGTGGCGGCACGCAAAGCCTGAGCAAGCAGGTCAGGAGGCAGATGAGGTGCCAACCCGATCAACGCCTGCGCCCGAGCCTCCGGGTGGTCGATGGTGATAGCAGCACCCAGAGCCTGAACGAGCAGGCCAGGAGACAGCTGGGGCGCCAACCTGGTCAACGCCTGCGCCCGAGCGTACGGCAGGTCGATAGCGGTGGCGGCGCTCAGAGCCTGAACGAGCAGCTCAGAAGGCAGATGAGATGCCAACCTCGTCAACACCTGCGCCCGAGCGCACGGCCAGTCGATAGCACTAGCAGCACCCAGAGCCTGAGCGAGCAGGTCAAAAGACAAATAAGGCGCCAACCCGATCAACACCTGCGCCCGAGCCTCCGGGTGGTCGATGGCAGTAGCAGCACTCAGAGCCTGAGCGAGCAGGCCAAGAGACAAATGAGGCGCCAACCCGATCAACACCTGCGCCCGAGCCTCCGGGTGGTCGATGGCAGTAGCAGCACTCAGAGCCTGAGCGAGCAGGTCAGGAGGCAGATGAGATGCCAGCCTCGTCAACGCCCGCGCCTGGGCGTACGGCAGGTCGATAGTGGTAACGGCGGTCAGAGCCTGGGCGAGGACCGGCCCACGCTGGTCGGGGGGCAGGTAAGGTGCCAGCCTGGTCAACGCCTGCGCCCGGGCCTCCGGGTGGTCGATAGTGATGGCGGCGCTCCGAGCCTGAGCACGCTGGTCAGGGGGCAGGTAAGGCGCCAGCCCGATCAACGCCCGCGCCTGGTCGTCCGGCCAGTCGATGGTGATAGCGGCGCTCAGCGCAGCCCGGGCGAGAACCGGCCCACGCTGCTCAGGGGGCAGGTGATGTGCTAGCCCGATCAACGCCTGCGCCCGGGCGTCCGGCCAGTCGATGGTGAT
>NZ_CAKJTO010000063.1:0-12070 GCF_917627405.1 Protofrankia sp. Cj5 | reverse complement strand
GGCGGCGGCCAGGGCCTGGGCGAGGGCCAGTCCGCGCTGGTCGGGGGGCAGGTGGGGGGCCAGCCCGACCAACGCCCGCACCCGGGCGTCCGGCCAGCCGATGGTGATGGCGGCGCTCAGCGCCTGAGCGAGAACCGGCCCACGCTGGTCAGGGGGCAGATGGGACGCCAACCCGGCCACTGCCTCCGCCCGGCCAGCCGGATCCGGTATGGCCTGGGCGTAGGCGAGAGCACGGGCCGGGGGCCACAACCCAGTATCGACGAGCCGGACCAGCAGCGGCGGGGGGATGTTCGCGGCCAGACTGGTGATCGAGCCGAAGAGCAGCGCGTAGCCGACCTGCCGACCAAGCCCCCGGGGATCATCCGCGGGATACCGGGTCCGGGCATCCTGCCAGGCGGCACGAACATCGGCCAGATAGTCACCCGTGCTGCCCTGGCTCTCGTGGGCGACATACCAGACGCTCTCCGCCCGGCCATCACAGGTGGGACGTTCCGCGGCCAAGAGCGCATCGACCGTCTCCGGCTCACCCGCGGCCAGCAGATGCACGATCAACGCTGACATACCGTAACGATCCACGGCGTCGAACCCCAGACGGCCCCCCAAGGCGGGCAGAGCGGTATCCAGACCACCCCACCGGGACAGGAAACACCGGGCCAGCACGCCATGAACCTGCTCACGCTGCTCAGCAAGCAGCGTCGCACGAGCGTAGTCAAACAGCAGGTCATGCAGGGTGAACGTGTCGCTGGCGGGGTCGATCTGCACAAGGCTGTGCCGACCAAGCCTGCTCAGCAGATCCTCGGCATCCAGCTCATCAAGGCCACTTGTGGCCTGCCACAGCAGGACCGCCACCGCCACCGGCACCGGCCCGCGGCCCTCGAAGACCACCAGCTCCCGGAACCGGTCCGCGTCCGGCTCGCCGAGCGCCGCGACAGAGGCCTCCAGCGCGGCGAGCAGACCCTGGGGATAGTCGGAGAGCCGGCTCACGAACCAGGCAAGATCAGCACGGCGGAGCCGTGCCGTGACCACGGCCCACCGCCGGCCCTCAGCAACCATGCCTCCCATCACGGCGAGGGCCAGCACCAGACCGCCGCACCGGCGGACGATCTCGTCGGCCTCCTCGGGCAGGCCGGTAACCTCGCACCCGGCGTAGCGGGCCAGCACCCGGCGCGCCATCTCGTTGTTGACCTGTTCGAGCCGATAGTCCTTGTTGTCGGCGAACAGGACCTCCCGGTCACGGGTGGTTACCAGCAGACGGCTTCCCGCCGGCACCGGCAACCCCGCCAGCACCTCACGATCCCAGACGTTGTCCGCCACGATCAGGCACACTGCCCCCGCCAGCACCTCCCGTAGCCGCGCCGTCCCCACCCGCACGTCCACGACCGGCTCGGGGAAACCGAACGCGGCCAGGACCTGCGCCTGAAGGACGGCCAGGTCCGGACGCGGGGTGACCTCGACCCACACAATCCCGTCCGGGAACGCCGCCCGGACCCCATCGTCGTGCACCAGCGCACGGGCCAGCGTTGACTTGCCCGCGCCTCCCATCCCCACGATCCCGACGACCGGGCCGGTTGAGCGGCCGGTCAGCAGCGCGCGTACGCCGGCAACGTCGCTATCCCGGGGCACGAACCGTGACGGCAGTTCGGGCAGCAGCTCCTCCGGCGGACGCAGCCGGCTCACCACCGCCGGTGACGGCCCACCCGGGAACGCCACCGGTCGGGGTATCGCGCGCAGGCCCGGCGGGAACGGCGGAGCGCTGGCCGGTTTCGCCCGGCCACCGGACACCGCCCGCCGGGCGGCATCACGAAGGATCATCCGGGCCGCGTCCTCACCGATCCCCATCAGGTCGACGCCCACAACCTGGCGCAGCAGCCCCGGCCGGTCGCAGGCAGCGACCCGCGCCACCAGCAGTTTCCGGTCCTGCCCGGCGGGGTCAGCCACCCATGCCGCCTGCCACTCCGCCGTTTCGTACACCGACCGGGCATAGTCGTCGGAGAGCACCGCGATCGTGCGCGTCGCCCGGGACACCCCACTCTGCATCCCGACGACCCAGTTCGTGCCTGGGACGAAATCCCACGCCTGGATCAGGAGCCGGAAACCGTCCTCCTCCAACACCCACGCGATCCACTCCGCCCACGCCCGGTCAGACTGCGTGTACGAGACGAAGAAATCCCAGCCATCCACTGCATCCCCGTAACCCACCGCGCCAGCATCCCACTCCAGCCCATATAGACCCAGACCAGCCCACAGCCGGCACCATGACACTGTGGGGGATCCATCGGGACACCGTGACCAGGCACGCCGTGCTCACCGGACGCGTCGCGCCCCGCCGCCGCATAGTGCTTCTCCGGTTTCCACCGTCGCTCGTGGTTGTGTCAACACGTGCGCCGGTAGGCGATGTCGCCGGGCACGAAGTGGTTCCATTCTTCGGCCGACAGGCCGGCGCCGGCCGCGTCGCACGCCCAAACGTGGATATGGCCACTGAGAGTTGATATTCCTGCTATCTCGTAGACTCGTAGCCGTCCCCCGCCACTGCCGCTGATCGTGCTGATGGTGATGAGGGTGCGCCCGTCTGGGCTGAACGTCACCCCGGTCAGATACTGGTCGTCGTCAACACTGGCAATCCGCGTCGGCGCCCGCGGGTCGGTGAGGTCATAGACCCGCAACCGACCCCCACCACCGCTGCTGATGCTGATACTGGTGGTGGTGGTGGTGAGGGTGTGACCGTCCGGACTGAACGCGACCGCGGTGAGGTGCTGGTCGTCGTCAATACTGGCAATCCGCACCGGCGCCCGCGGGCTGGCGAGATCATAAACCCGCAACCGACCACCACCGCTGTCGCTGTTGCTGGTGGTGGTGAGGGTGTGCCTGTCTGGGCTGAACGCGACCGCGGTGAGGTGCTGGTCGTCGTCAATACTGGCAATCCGCACCGGCGCCCGCGGATTGGCGAGATCATAAACCCGCAACCGACCACCACCGCTACCGCTGTTGCTGATGGTGGTGAGGGTGTGCCTGTCTGGGCTGAACGCGACCGCGGTCAGGTACTGGTCGTCGTCGACACTGGCAATCCGCGTCGGCGCCCGCGGGTCGGTGAGGTCATAGACTCGCAACCGACCCCCACCACTGCTGTTACTGGTGGTGGTGAGGGTGTGGCCGTCCGGGCTGAACGCGACCGCGGTGGGGTGCTGGTCGTCGTCAATGCTGGCGATACGCGCCGGGGCCCGCGGGTCGGTGAGGTCATAAACTCGCAGCCCTCCGCCGCTGATGCTGGTGGCGGTGGTGAGGGTATGGCTGTCTGGGCTGAACGCGACCGCGGTCAGGTACTGGTCGTCGTCAACGCTGGCAATCCGCGCCGAGAGCCGTGGGTCGGTGAGATCATAGACTCGCAACCGACCCCCACCATTGATACCGCTGATGCTGCTGGTGGTGGTGAGGGTATGGCTGTCCGGGCTGAACGCGACCGCGGTGAGGTACTGGTCGTCGTCAACACTGGCAATCCGCACCGGCGCCCGCGGGCTGGTGAGATCATAGACCCGCAACCGGCCCCCACCACGGCTGTTACTGGTGGTAGTGGTGGTGAGGGTATGGCCGTCCGGGCTGAACGCCACCCCGGTCAGATACTGGTCGTCGTCGACACTGGCAATCCGCACCGGCGCCCGCGGGCTGATGAGATCATAGACCCGCAACCGGCCCCCACCATTACTGTTACTGGTGATGCTGGTAAGGGTATGGCCGTCTGAGCTGAACGCGACCGCGGTGGGGCTCTGGTCGTCGTCAATACTGGCAATCCGCGTCGGCGCCCGCGGGCTGATGAGGTCATAGACCCGCAACCGGCCCCCACCACTGCTGTTACTGGTGGCGGTGGTGAGGGTATGGCTGTCCGGACTGAACGCAACCGCGGTGAGGTGCTGGTCGTCGTCAATACTGGCAATCCGCGTCGGCGCCCGCGGATTGGTGAGGTCATAGACCCGCAACCGACCCCCACCACTGATGCTGGTGGCGGTGGTGAGGGTATGACCGTCCGGACTGAACGCCACCCCGGTCAGGTACTGATCATCGTCAATACTGGCAATCCGCGCCGGAGCCCGCGGATTGGTGAGGTCATAAACCCGCAACCGGCCCCCACCATTGATGCCGCTGATACCGCTGGTGGTGGTGAGGGTATGGCCGTCCGGGCTGAAGGCGACCGCGGTGGGGCTCAGGTCGTCGTCGACACTGGCAATCCGCGCCGGCGCCCGCGGGTCGGTAAGGTCATAGACCCGCAACCGACCACCGCCACTACTGTTGCTAATAGTGGTGAGGGTATGGCCAGCTGAGCTGAACGCGACCGCGGTGAGGTACTGGTCGTCGTCGACACTGGCAATCCGCGCCGGCGCCCGCGGGTCGGTGAGATCATAAACCCGCAACCGGCCCCCACCACTGCTATTGCTAATAGTGGTGAGGGTATGGCCGTCCGGGCTGAACGCGACCGCGGTGAGGTGCTGGTCGTCCTCGATACTGGCGATCCATGGGGTGGCGACGAGCATGGCGGCGAGGCTGGCGCGGGTCTCGAACGTGGAGGCGAGGTGTTCCGCGGCAAGATTGAGTTTGAGAGCCTGGGCAGGATCACTGCCGCGGAGCTGCTCTGCCTGGACAAGGAGCCCCCGGGCAGTAGCGAGCCGCTGCTGCCGCAGTGCTTCCTGGCGTTGCGCGCGAGTGGTCACCCATTCGACCGTCGCGGTGGCACCCCCCGCTGTCACCAGCAGTACAAAAGCGGTCAGCAGCGCGATGGCGCGACGGCGGCGGCGTACGCCATGGCGATGGCTGGCTGTGAGAAACGCCTGGGTAGTAGAGGTGAGGGTATCGGGGGTGAGGGTGCGCGCGGCGGTGGCCGCCCGGTTCAGTTCCCACAGATAGTCGGCGGGCCGGCCGTGCTGCTCCCATGTCTCGGCGGCCTCAGCGGTGGTGGTCTGGAGCCGTAGGGTATCCGCGGCTGCGATGGCGCCGGCTAGGGGTGGCCAGGCAGTCAGGAGCTGCTCATGGGCGATATCCATGACCGGCCGGCGCCCGGTGCCATCCCCGGGGATGGGACCGGTGTCGTCGGTGATGGTGAGCAGCCGGCGGGCGACGAACACCTCCATCTCCGTCCGGAGCACCGCAGGCAGGTCGGCCAGGGCGACCCGACGGCGGGCAACCTGGCCGTGTCTATCAACGATGACCAGGCGTAGCAGCCCATCCAGTACCGCGGCCGGCTCCCGGCCGCTGGCAGCGGCGGCCTCGGCCAGAGCGGTGTTGGCCTGACCGGCCAGGGCTCCCTGGACGCCGCCGAGACGGTCATACTCGGCTGCCGACAGATGCCCGCCCCGAGACACGGTCTCAGCGAGCCGGCCCAGGACGAACGCCAGCAGCGGCAGGGCCTGCCCGCTGCCGGTGTCGGTGACCATCCGGGCTACCAGTTCCTCGTCCACGCTGATCCCGGCGCGGCGGGCCGGGCCGGTGATGACCAGCCCCAGCATGTCCCGGGCCAGGGGGGCGACCAGGAACGACGCGACCGGGAGGTGGGTGTCGGCGGCCAGGGTGGCCAGCGGGTCAAGGAACTCCGAGCGGATGGTGGCCAAGGCGCGGACCGGACCGCCAGTGGCTTCCAGCAGCAGCCCGGCGAACCGGCGCTGCTGTGCTGGGGGGCTGTGGGTCAGCAGTTCCTCTGCCTGATCGATGGTGAGGAGGAGGCGGCGGGCTCCGGCCGCGGCCAGGAGATCCGCGACCAGGCGGGTCAGCCCGCCCGGCCGGTCTACGGTGTCGATGACGGTACTGGCGGTCCAGTCCAGGCCCCGGGCCCGCCCGGCAACGGCCAGGAGCCGGACCAGCTCAGCGACCGGATCGGCTGCGGGTATCAGCGGGGCCAGGACAAGCCAGTCGGGATCCGCGGCCAGGATCGGTACCAGCCCAGCCCGGACCAGGGAGGACTTTCCGCATCCCGAGGGGCCGACCACGGCCAGCAGACCACTGCCATGGCGGCCGGTGGGGACACGGAGCCGGTCGGCGAGGGCGCGGCTGTCGGCACTGCGGCCGAAGAACACCCGCGCCTGCCCGGTGGTGAATGCTGCCAGACCTGGGTAGACGACCGACGGTGTGCTGGTGGTTTCACCTGTTCCGTCCAGGCGCCGTAATGCCTCGATCAGCGCATTCCGGGCGGTGGTTCCGTCGCTGTCGAGGATTGTCCACTGGGTGTCGGTGGATATCAGCCGGTAGGCCACGGCTGGTTCAGCCTGTACTGGCAGCATTCGTCGCCAGCTGGCTCGTCGGCCGCTCGGGCATAGTGTGGTTCGCACCGGCAGGATCCGCAGCCCATGTGCGAGTGCAATCCCAACCTCCGCCGCGCACCATGGCGACCGGGTGAACCCTGTGGTGACCAGCGCGACCAGAGCGTCAGCCGCGTACAGTTCGTCAAACAGCCGCTGGACCCAGGCATCCCCGACGACTATTCCGCGCTCCAGATCATAGCTGAGGAACACATCATGCCCGGCCTGGCACAGCCAGTCCGTGACGCGCCTTGCGACGCCCAGATCCTCACTGGCATGACTGATGAACACCCGCGCCATCGCGCCTCACCCCCGTAGCGGCACGCAGCTGACCAATCCATCCGATGCCGGCATGCTACCTTCTGCCAGGATTGTCAGCGGACTTCACCGACCGCAATCCACCATTACCCAGGTCCGGCAGACTGACGGTGGATGTGTCGGGGCGAAAGTCGAAAGCCGGCCGGCCGGCGTGAGCCGGACAGTCCTATTGCCGGAGCATCTTAGATGCCCAACAGAATGGCCACCGATCTGGCCGAACACGCAGGTCACAGCTTCAACACGCCCCGAAATCAACGAATGGCCATGCTGACGGGCTTCCGCAGCAGGCCCTGACAGGGCCCTCGGGGTCCAGGGCGCATGGGCCGGCGCAACGCAACAGAGGCTCTGAAGCACTCTGAAGCACTCGACCTTCAGAGCTGACTTCCGAGCTCCTTGTGCCTGCGGCGGAGTATCGAGCCCGTCGGACCGCTGTCGGGCCTCGCGGGCAGGCCAGCCGCCTTGATCAGACCATGCCTAGGTGGACCGGAAGTAGCGGCGTTTGGGGTCGCGCGGGCCAGTACCGACCTCGCGGATGAGGCCGCGGCCGATCAGTCTGATAAGCCTGGTCCTGGTAGCGCGCGTGGACAGATCGATGGCAGCGGCGATCTCGCCGGTGGAAGCGCCGTCGGCCGTGATGGCATCGATGATCGCCTGGTCCTTGACGTCCAGCATCGGCGACTCGACGGATTGCGTCCACAGGGTCACGCGGAAGCGGGTGCCGATCTCCTCCAGGCCCGGAGGTGGAAGGCCCGCCTCACGACAGGCCGCGGTCATGCGCTGGATCCCGCTGCCCCACTGCTCGATGAGTCCCAGCGAGTTGAAGACTCGACCGATGACCCGGTTGCGAAGTTTGGACACGCCGCGGCGGATGTCCTCGACGGTCAGGCCGAACTGCAGCAGACCCGGGTTCTCCACCTCAAGCCGGTCATCGAAGATCGCGATGCGGATGGGCGCCCCGCGCTGCCGATAGTCCGCATGCGCTACCGCGTTGACCACCGCCTCCCGTACCGCCACGGGCGGCAGGTTCCACCGGTCGGTACGCCGGATCGCACCGATGTCGAGACCGTGCAGGCTGTGCTTGCGCACGAAGCCGACCGCCTCCTCGACGGAACGCACCAGGTTCGCGCGGATCTCCAGATGATCGACGATCTGGGACTTGTCGAGGCCCCGGAAACGTCCGGCCTGGATCCAGGCATCAGGGAACAACCGACCACGGTCCTGGTCACAGCCGAACAACAGCAGACCTCCGACAGTCGGCACGAGGCGCCCCTGATGGGTCGACACCAGCCGCAGGGTCTCCAGGTCCTCCGGCCGTAGCTTCCTGACGTCCGCGAACGCACCGGCCGCCGTCTGGAAGTCAACCGCCTCCGAGCCAAGCTCGGGCAGTGCCTGCTCGTCGTACGCCTCACCACGGACGTAACGGCGCAGCTCCTCGATCAGGTCCGGATCGGCCCGCCGGTTAGTCGAGCCGACCCGGACATAGACGCCGCTCTCCGGACCCTCCTGGGCCAGGCGATACGGCCGCGACGAGCCGGGAAACACCTCGACGGCCACCACCTGAGTTCCACGCCAGGAGACGATCTCGATGTCGGGAACCAGCCGGGGAGCAATCGCGTCACTGATCAGGTTCGCCAGCCGCTCCTCAAGGTCGAGCGGCTCCGGGACACCTCGGACGCTGCGGGTGCCGTCTTCAACGCCAACCAGCAGAATGCCGCCAGCCGTGTTGGCGAATGCGACGAGACTACGCAGGACGCCCCGAGGGGACGAGAGGTCACGTTTGAACTCGAGCGTCTTGCCTTCGCTCCGGGCCAGGAGATCCGACAGATCCACAAACTCGGAAGTCTACTCTGAAGTCTGGGAGCCGGGTGGCGTGGCGTTCCTGGGCGTTCAATGCTTGACCGCCTCGACGGCGGTGGAGTCCCGGCGGCTGGCCGCAGCTGGTGGAGTCGCTGCGGGCCATGTCCACGTCCACGTCCACGGCGTCGCTCGTGGCACCCGATATGGCGGGCTCCCAGAACTCATCAGGTGACCAGGTCGATCGTCCTCGCTCATCGTTAGGCTATCGTGAATCCATCGGGAAATACGGGAAATGCAGAGAAGGGCTCTTGATGGCTGGGGTGGTTGCGGCTTCGCTGTTCGTGAGCTGGGCGCATGACGACAAGGCCGCGAAGGAGAGGCTGCTGGCCGGCTTGGCGTTCGACGCGCTGAGCGGGGTGCGGCTGACCCGGTGGGAGGACTCGGACCTGCTGCTCGGCGCGGACTGGCACGAGGAGATCCTGACCCGGCTGGCCGCCTGCGACTACGGGCTGCTGCTGGTAAGCCCGAAATTCTTGGCGAGCAGCTACATCCAGGATACGGAGCTTCCGCGACTGCTGGGGCCGGGCAGAGGCAAGGCGATGCCGGTGATGTTGAAGCAGGTGCCGCTGGAAGGGTCGTTCGACCTGCGCGGGCTGGCCGCGCGGCAGATCTTCACCGATGCCGGTGGCCGCGCCTTCACCCAGACCGCGGGCCCGAACCGGGAGCGGTTCGTGGTGGATCTCGCGGGTCAGATCCGCCGCCGTGTGTTGGCCGACGCCGCATGATCACACGGCTGCCGCGCCAGGCGGTGCTGCGGTACATCGACCGGCTGGCCGACGACCTCACACCACGGCAGGTGCAGCGGCTGCGGGGCTTGGCCGATCTGATCGACGGTGACGGCCGGATCCCGATGACGGACGCGCTGGCCGTGGCGACCCCCGGCGGCGACGACACGAAGGCCCAGGACGCGTTCCGGAAGTTCCGCGCGGCGTTCGACACCGCGGCGGACGCGGCAGGAGTCCAGGTACGGCTGGTCAGCGACCAGCGCAAGGCGCCGCCCCGAGACCGGGTGTGCTGGTTCGAAGGCGAGGACCTCACCGGCGACGAGCTGGCCGCCCGGTCCCGGCGGGAGGCCAGCCGGCGCGGCGACGAGGAAACGGTGACCGCGACGGTCACCGAGGTGCTGCCTGCGGCGACACCCGACGCTGGGCACGGCGGGGTCGTCGTCCATGGGGTCGTCGTCCATGTGGAGATCGCGCGGAAGGCCCGCGAACCGATCCGGCGGCGCGAGCGGGAATTCGTCGAGCTGTTGAGTGAGCAGGCGTCCGCGGGTCCGGGCTACCGGGTCACCAGCGTCCTCGAGCCGCTGCTCGGCGCCGACGTGGAAAGCGAGCGGCGCCGGCTGCGGGAAGCGGCCGACCTGGTGGTGGAGCTCGACAGCACCGCGGCGAGCCGGGACACCTACCCGGGTGCGACCACCCGCCGGCCCCTCCGGCTGGCGCTGGAAGGCGTGGCCCGCGGCGCCGGACCCGCCGGTGAGATCGTGCACGAGGCGCGCCGGCCGTTCAGCCAGCAGGCGAACCGTAACGCCCGCGTCGCGTTCGTGCACCGGACGCTCGATCTGATCGCCGAACGGCTCCGAGAACCGGCCACCACCCCCGGACCGCTCGCCATGCGGCTCGAGCTGGACACATGGGTCAGGGGCGTGGCTGGCCGGCGCTTCCTCCGGGAGGAGCCCGTGACCTCGCAGGCCAAGGAGACCTCGCTGGCCTCCGCCGCCCTGACGGAACCGGCGGCGCGGCGCCTCAGCGAACCGCTGCCAGCGGTCGACCGGCTCGTCACCTGGGCAACCGCAGCGTCACCGAACGCGCAGCATCTGTGCGCGCTGCTCGGTGACGTCGGCATGGGCAAGACGACCACCGCCCAGTTGTTCACCCTGGCACTGCTGGACCGCCGCGAGCACGACTCGTCGGTGCCGCTCCCGATCCTGTTCGACCTGCGTGACCTCCCGGCACAGGTGGTTCGCGAGACGACCGGGGTGAAGAAGATCCTCCAGGCGCTGCTGGCGGCCGGAGACCTCGGGCGGGTTCCGACGGTCGAAGAGGTCCTCGACCTCGTCGCCAGCGGCAACTGTGTACTGATCTTCGACGGGCTCGACGAGGTCCTCGTGCACCTCGAACCGCACGCCGGCCAGGTGTTCACCCGCACGTTGTGGCGGGCCACCGAGGAGCTCTGGCGCTCCCAGCCGGCCGGCGCGCGGGCGAACCGGCCGAGCAAGCTGCTGCTGTCGTGCCGGACCCACTACTTCCGCTCGATCCGCGACGAGACCAACCACTTCACCGGCCAACACCGCGACGGCCCCACCAGCACCGACTACCTGGCGCTGCTCATGCTCCCCTTCGGCGAAGAGCAGATCCGGGCCTATCTGGAGGCCAATGTCCCGGGCGCGGACGTCGACCGGCTGCTGGACCTGATCGGCAGCGTGCACAACCTGCGCGAGATCGCCGAACGGCCCCTGACCCTGCGGATGATCGCAGACCAGTTGGAAACCGTCGAACAGGCGAAGCTCGCCGGGCGCACCGTCCGCGCCGTCGATCTCTACGCCTCGTTCGTGCGGCAGTGGCTCGAACGCGACGACGGCAAGCACTGCCTGCTCCCGGAGCACAAACAACTGCTGATGGAACACCTCGCCGCGCAGCTGTGGCGCACCGGGCGCACATCGTGGGACGTCGCCGACGTCGAACAGTGGATGTTGGAGTTCCTCGCCGGTCGGCCGGAGCTGGAGCTGCACTACCCGGCGCGGGCACCCGACCTGTGGAAAGAAGACCTCCGCACCGCAACGTTCCTCGTGCGCCGCGACGACGACACCTTCGGGTTCGCGCACACCTCCCTGCGCGAGTACTTCCTCGCCCGCTACCTCGACCGGGCGCTGGAACTGCCACCTGAGCGGTCACGCGCACGCTGGCAGCTGCCGGTCCCCAGCCCCGAGACCCTGGACTTCCTCGGCCAGCTCCTCGCCGGCCACGACAACCGGCGGCGGACGCAATGTACGGCCGCGCTCGCGGCGATCGTGACGCGGCTCCCGGACGGCCGCGCCGACGCCGCGGCGGTGCTCGCCTTCGCCTACAGCCTGACCGCCGCCCGCGCCGGCCACCCCGACCACACACCGGCCAGCCGCGTCCTGGCCGGCGCGAACCTGGCCGGCTGGCGCATCGACGCCGGCACCCACCGCCTCGACCTCCGCGGAGCCTCATTTGCCGGCGCCGACCTCACCGCCACCGTCATCGGCAATGTCGATCTCTCCCACGCCGACCTGACAGCCGCGACCCTGACCCGCGCTGAGATCCTCGACAGCACCCTGCGGCACGCCGATCTCCAACACGCCGACCTCACCGGGACCATCTTCCGCAGCTGTGATCTGAGCGCCGCCCGCTGGACCGGCTCCACCGCCCACCGCACCCAGGCACTCCTGTGTACCCGCCCCCCGAACACCCGCCGAGCCGGCTGGCTCATGGCACCGGCCAGGACCCCCCGCCCCACCCACGCCCAGCTCACCTCCTTCACCGGCCACAGCGACGCGGTGTGGAGTGGGGCGTGGAGCCCAGACGGATCACAGATCCTGACCACCAGCGCCGACCGGACGGCGCGGATCTGGGACGCCGCATCCGGCCAGGAAC
>NZ_CAKJTO010000062.1:0-31539 GCF_917627405.1 Protofrankia sp. Cj5 | reverse complement strand
GCCGGGGCCCGCGTCGCGGGGGTGACACGGACGGTGGCGGCGGCGGAGCGACCAGCTTGCCGCCGGCCAGCGCCAGAACGTCGCCGCCGTGCCGCGCCGGCAGCCGCCTGGAGTGCGGCCGCTCGGCGTTTGCCGTCGTGGCCGTGCTGGTCAGCCCTACGACCAGCGCCAGCATGGCAAGTATGATCGGTATTACGACGCTGCGGGACCGGTGAGTGCGCACCTGCATCAGTCCTTTCCCGCATGGATCTGGCCGGTGGTCCGCAGGCTGGCCGGTGAACCGAGCCGGGGTACGAACTCGTCAACCGGCGGACCGAAACCGAAATAGTGGGCCAGCGCGGCAACGGTGCGCCGCGCCGCGCCGCCGTCGCCGTACGGGTTCACCACTTCCGCCATTGCCGCGTACGCGGCCGGGTCGTCCAGGAGCCGGCCGACGCTGTCGACGATCCGCTGGGGATCGGTCCCGACCAGCGCGACCGTTCCGGCTTCGACGCCCTCGGGGCGCTCGGTGTTGTCCCGCATGACGAGCACCGGCTTGCCGAGGCTAGGCGCTTCTTCCTGCACTCCCCCGCTGTCGGTGAGCACGATGGTGGCGCGGCTCATCAGGTGAGCGAAGGCCGCGTAGTCGGCCGGATCGGAGACGATCACGTTCGCCAGGCCGCTGACGATGGGCATGATCGCCGACCGCACGGCCGGGTTGCGGTGGATGGGAAAGACAATCAGGAGATCCGGCCGTTGCGTCGCGAGCCGCGCGAGCGCCTTTCCGACGTTGCGCATCGGCTCGCCCCAGGACTCCCGCCGGTGGGCGGTGACCAGGAGCACCGGCCGGTCGCCGGACGTGCCGCGCGCTATCTCCGCCAGCAGCGGGCTGTCCGTCGGCATCGGCTCTTTGACAACCCAGAGCAGTGAGTCGATCACGGTGTTACCAATGACGAGCACCGCATCCGGCTTGACACCCTCGGCAATAAGATTGTCACGGCTTGTGATGGTGGGAGCCAGATGCAGGTCCGCGAGCTGGGTGGTGAGCCGACGGTTGATCTCTTCTGGGAACGGCGAGGCGGGGTCGTTGGTGCGCAGTCCCGCTTCCAGGTGCGCGACGGGGACACCGAGGTAAAAGGCGGCAAGCGCACCCGTGAAAGTTGTGGTCGTGTCACCCTGGACGATCACGATATCCGGTCCTACCTGCGCGATGGCGGCTTCCAGGCCGCCCAGCGACCGGGTGGTGACCCCGGCGAGTGTCTGGCCCTGCCGGAGGACGTCGAGATCGATGTCGGGAACGATGCCGAACAAGGTGTTGACCTGGTCGAGCATGCTCCGGTGCTGTCCGGTGACGGCGACGACCGGGTGAAAGTACGGCGAGGCCGCAAGCTCACGGACCACCGGTGCCATCTTGATTGCTTCCGGGCGGGTGCCATAGACCACCAGGACGGTACGGTGTGGCCCACCGCTGGGACGGGTCGATAACTTTCCGGCCATAACGTGTCCTTTCGTCGGTCCTTGTCCGTTTCGGGTCAGAGCTGACGCGATCGGCGGGGAGAGCACGGCGGGGAGAGCACGGCAGGGACAAGCAGCACGAGGGAAGATCATGAACGCGGGCGGGGAGCGGGGGGAGCCGTGCCGACCGTGACCCGGCGGAACTCCACTTCGGAGTCCTCGCAGTACAGCCCCACGGCTCCGGCGAGATAAGGGCGCTCCGCGTCGGTCAGATCGGCGGTCGGTACGCCATCGACGGCAACAGTGATTGCGCCGCCGACCTGAACGATCTCGATCGCGTACCAGGTCGCGACGGCGGCATGCGGCATTTCGCCACTGGCGAGGAAGCGCTGCCCGCCGGGATAGGCGGGGTCCTGCTTCGTGAGTTCCCAACCGTTGGTTTTGAGGGTGAAAGCATAGAAATGACCCGTATCAGCGTAATGCCACAGAAGCCAGCCGACCTCCCAGGGATGCGGCCCAGGCGCACGCAGCTGGCGGAGGGTACGCAGCTGTGCGGTCACGCGGACGTCGGTGTTATGGTCCGCGCCGATCACAAGTGACGCGTGGGTGGTGTCGGGAGCCAGCGCCGGCTTCGGGGCAAGGGAGATCACCTCTTCACCGTCGACCTCCCCCGCGGTGGTCCTGCCATAGCCGTCGAAGACAGCCAGCCACCTGCCGTGGCGGCTGCCATCCACCCAGCGCGTCATCGCGTCGTCCTCCTGGAACAGGCGGGTCAGCCGCCACAGCCCGAGCAGACCGGCCACAAGGAGCAGGCTGGCCAGGACAATGAGAGCGAGGATGAGCAGCCGGCCGAACAGCCCGGATCCGGCGGGCTGCCCGCCCTGGCCGAGATCCGTGCCCTCGGGCGGCTCAGCGGACAGCAACGGCCGCACCGGTCTCATCCATCAACCGTGACCGGCTCGCTGGCGTGGTCCCGCGGTGCCACCGCGTCGGCGCCAGCGGCGCCCGCCGTGCTTGCCGTGCTTGCCGTGCTTGCCGTGCTTGCCGTGCTTGCCGCCACCGCGGCCGTACTCGTCCCCGCGGTCAGGGCGGCTGCGCTCAGGCGTTCTTCCGGGCTGCGGGCGGTCTTGTGCCAGCTGTTGCGGCCACTGAGAATCCGGGCGATCGCCCACCAGCCGGCGACGAACCAGACCAGGGCGTACACCATGTAGAGGTGGGCATAACCGATCAGCCGTAGGAGGCCGAACCCGGAGATCGGCTCCTGCCGGCGGTAGACCAGGCCGCAGAGCATGGCCGGAACCGTGGCCAGCAGGTAGGCGCCGACGAACAGGCGCGGATCGGGGCTGGGCCCACCGGCGAGCCAGTCGGCCGTGACCGCGGCCGTCGAACATCCAAACGCGAGTGTGAGCAGGGACGCCAACACAATCAACAACGGGCTCGACAGGTGGAACAGCATGTCGGGCAGCGTGCGGATCCGCGCATCCCGAATCACCTGTGGTATCAGCCGCCATGACTGCAGGTGCCCCTGGAACCAGCGGGAGCGCTGGCGCAGTAGCCGGCGTAGTTTCACCACCCCCTGCTGGTGGACATCAGCCTGTGCGCAGAACCGGTTACGCCAGCCCGCGAGCAGCAGCCTGACCCCGAGATCGAGATCCTCGGTGAGGCTGTGGCTCCACGGCCGCGGGCCGAGCGACCGAAGCGCCGAAAGGCGGACGAACTGGCCGTTGCCGCCCAGCCCCACGTTGTCGACATGGGCCCGACCACGCTGGAAGATGTCGGTATAGATCACGAACTCCATGTCCTGCATGCGGGCCAGCAGGTTGCCATGCCGGTTGTTGATGCGGACGCCCGTCTGCACACCTGCCGTACGCGGGTCGCTGAAGTACGGCGCGACGGCATCGATGGCATGGGAATCGAGGCGCCCGTCCGCGTCGACGACAACGACGATCACATCGTCCGGGTCCCGGACGGCGATCTCATCGCGATCGGCGAGGTAGGCGATGGCGGCGTTCAGCGCCGCGCCCTTGCCTGACCGCGCGTTGGGCGGCTCGCGCCGTAACAGCCACCGCCGCTCGTCCCGGAACCCGCGCACGATGCTGGCCGTCGCGTCGTCCGAGCCGTCGTCGACCACCAGGACTCGGATGTCGTCCCTTGCCGTGGCGAGCAGCCGCCGCAAGCTTGCCCCGATCACCGCCTCCTCGTTGAGGCAGGGCATGACGAACACGTAGAACAGGCCGCTGGGGGTAACGGCCGGAGGCTGCTCGTGGGTACCCGACAACAGCAGCATCGCCATCAGGTAGAGGAAACCCATGACGATCAGCCCGGCGGCCAGCGGCCACGCGGCGCCGAGCACGCCGCCAGGCAAGGACACGAGTAACGCCACCGGGGACCGGACGGCCGCCGCGCCGTGGGCCTGTGCCTGCGCGGCCCACGGCGCGGCCAGGTACCCGGCAACGGGCGGGAGCAGGCCCGCGTGCCACAGCACCCGCGGCCGGACCAGGCCGGACGCGACCGGCCGACGGCGTCCGGGGGCCTCCCGTAACCGACATGCGAAACCACCCAACAATCCTGTCGAAACCATGACATCACGTACACGGCCTGACCGACTCATCAACGGATCCTTCGCCCAGCTGGCCGGCCGACTTTCTCGGCCACGGTGAAACGCCCGGTCGACGCGCGCGCGAGGCGGCCGCGAGCGCGCAGGAAAATGGCCAGAAAAATACATGCGACGCCGGCTGCCAGATACAGCACGAATACCAGTCCGACAATTTCCTCTAACACATCGGACAGCACGTGGAAAACCCTGGAAACAGCGCTTCCAATTAACGCGTGATCGACGGAACGCGACACGAACATAGCTTCTCCATAAAGGCATACGCGCCCATGACAAAAAGGGCGCATACCCATGGCCAAGCAGCCCTGGCCTGCGTGGATGGTGCTCACCAACCAGCTATGAGAGCTGCTCGACCAGCCGTGGAAAAACCCGCGGACGGGCGACGCGAATCGCCCGTCCAAGCGGAGGACTGCTGCCTTGCCACGCCTCGGCAGGTGACTGGCCGGCTATAACGGCAGCAGGATTCCCGAACCGCCGCCGTCAGACAGGTCGTACCATCTATCCCATCCCCCTCGGCCCTGGCCACCCGAGCGCTCGGCGAGGTGCTGGTGGCACCCTCAACCACGCGCCGGGAAATGGCGCCCCCTCGAATCCACCGTTCGCAGAACAGCTTTGCATGAAATGCCGCCGAACGCAAAGGGCTTCGTGAAACTCTCCTGTCATCTTGTTGGCGCATCTCCACCAGTTACCACGCAGAGCTACCATCAAAACGAACATATGACGCTGCCGGCAGCAATAAATTGATCAACATTCACCCGCGAGAGACACCGGGCAGCGCACGTCATACCCGCCTAGCAGGCAGAACAGAAAATCTGAAAACAACACGTAAGCAGATGAATGCGGAGCGCCAGCAAGCACCCATAAGCACGGCAATCGAAATCCGTCACACAAAGTAGCATTGGAGGAGAGGCCTCCACCCGCGGGCAGTCCGGAATCACCGAAAGACCGCGCGAGAACCAGGAACTTTATCTGCCTGCCAGTTGACTCACTCGTGCGGTTGTGCCTCGTTCCCATGCCCGTCGCGGTATCCGGGCAGCGCGTCCCGCAACCGGTCCGCGTCGCTGTCGGCCAGGGTGAAGCGCTGGCGCGCCTCGTCCAGGCTGACAAGCCGGTAGCTGGCCGTCGCGGTGGCCATCGTGGCGCCGTCCAGATCGAGGATCTCGGAGGCGGCATGAGTGAGCCCGGTACCGGCCTGTTGCCCCTCCCGCGGCGGCCGCATACGGGCTATGCAGTCGTACGTCCTGCCGACGAACATCGGCGAGACGTAGCGCACCTTCATCACCGTGGTGAACGCGGTGCGGCCGGTCTGAAGCACGATCAGGTTACCCATGATCTCATCGCAGACCACCCCGATCAGGCCACCATGCACGATGCCGGGGTACGACTCGTGTGCGCGCCCAAAATCGAAGCGAGCCTGTAGCCCCTCGGGATGGGTCCGCAGCTGCAGCGCAAGGCCCTGATCATTGTACGGCGAGCAGCCGAAACACTGGTAGTCCGGCAGCACCGCCCAGGGGGCCTTGACCGGGCTGCCGGGGCGCTCGCCGCGCGCCGCCTGCGCACCGGAGCTGATCGGGCCCGAAGCCGTCGGCTGGGAGATGGTCATGCGCAGGCCCCGATCCGGTCGAGGCGACGTGCATGAGCGGCCGGGTCGGCGGTCGGCATCCTGATCTCCCTTGTTGGCCTGGTGTTGTTGGCCTGAGCTGCTCTCGCCGGGCCGACGGACGTGGGATCGCGGTTGTGCGCACACCTCCGGCGGCCCCAGGGGAATCTAAGCGGATCCGCGGCGCGGAGCACCGGGAATCGCCTGCCCCAATCCCACGATCAGGCTGCTTGATGAGCGGAGCCCGTCAACGGAGCCCGCAGCCGGCCACCGCCGGTGGCGGCTGTGGGAGGCCACCGGCGAGGATGGCCGGCATGTTCGCTCATCGGAGCCAGGACCATCGGAGCCAGGACCATGGTCGGCGCGGGTCTGCCGCATGGCCCACGGCTGTCGCGGCCTCCGTCACCGTCATGGTTGTGCTCGCGGCCCTCCTCGGCGGATGCGGCGGCACCGGCCACGGCGGCCGGAGCGGCCAGGGCAACGGGACCAACCAGGGCAACGGGAGCGGGCCGGGCGGACAGGGGGCCGGCCGGGACGGCGCCGGGGTGGGCGCCGACTTCGACGTCCGGGCCGAGAACGCGAAACCCGGTGGTGACTGCGGGCTGGCCCGGCTCGGCTACAACCACGCGGTGGAAGGCTGGCTTGACCACACCAGCATCCGCTCGGGGGACGAACTTCGCCTGTTCGCCTCCACGACCGCGGCCACCGTCACGGCCACCGTCTTCCGGATCGGCTGGTACGGCGGACGGACCTGCCGCCTGGTCACCGAGGTGGGCCCGTTGCCCGGCCGGGTGCAGGCCCCCGCGTCCCGCGACCCGTCGACCAACACCGTCAGCACAGCCTGGGAGCCGACCACGACGTTCGCAACGAACAGCTGGCCACCGGGCGCGTATCTGATCCGCCTGGACAACTCCGAGGGCTTCCAGACCTACGTCCCGTTGACCGTCCGCAGCCCGACGATGTCCGGGCGGGTGGTGCTGCTCGCGGCGGTGACAACCTGGCAGGCGTACAACGCATGGGGCGGCTACAGCCTCTACCACGGTCCGAAGGGATTCGCCGACCGGGCTCGGGCCGTGTCGTTCGACCGGCCGTACGACTACGGTGACGGCGCCGCGGACTTCACCGGGAACGAGGCCCCCGTCATCATCCTCGCGGAAAAACTCGGCCTGCCCGTCGCCTATGCCACCGACATCGACCTGCATGCCGACCCGGCGCTGCTGGACGGCGCCCGCGCGGTCGTCTCCATGGGGCATGACGAGTATTACTCGCCCGCGATGCGGGACGCGTTGACACGGGCCCGTGACCGCGGGGTGAACCTGGCCTTTCTCGGGGCGAACGCGGTGTTCCGCCGGATCAGGCTCGGGCCGACGCGCGTCGGGCCGGACCGGCTGGAAACCGGCTACAAGATCGCCGCCGAGGATCCGCTGAACGGCGTCGACAACGCCGCGGTGACCGCGAACTGGCCGTCCCCGCCGGACGCAAGTCCGGAGAGCTCGCTCACCGGTGGCATGTACCAGTGCAATCCGGTACATGCCGACCTCGTGGTCCGCGACCCCGGGCACTGGCTGCTCGCCGGCGCCGCGGTGACGGCCGGCAGCCGCATCCCGGGGATGATCGGATCCGAGTACGACCGGGTCGACCGCGCGTATCCGACACCACCGCGGATCGAGGTTCTCGCCCATTCGCCGGTGGTCTGTCACGGTCGGCCCGACCATTCCGATGTCAGTTACTACACGGCCGACTCGGGCGCGGGCGTGTTCGACGCGGGTACCAGCGCGTGGGTGTGCGCGGTGACCGATGTGTGCGGGTCCGGCGCGGCCGGGCCGGTGGTGCGGGACTTCGTCACCACCGTCACCACCACGATGCTGACCACATTCGCCCAGGGCCCCGCGGGCCACCAGCATCCGGGTGCCCAGTCCGTACCGGACGACGACGCCGGTGGTGGTGGGAATCCGGGCAGCGAACGGTAGGCCGGCCGGCCATACATAGGGAGGCAGTAGGGATAGGGGACGCGGCGTTGAGCTGCGCCGGGCTGCCAGGCCTGATCACTGGTCCGGGCGCGATACCGACGACGCCTGGGAGCGATGCCCGAAAGCGGGGCAGCGATATCCATCCGGACCTCTCGTTCCCCTCGTGGCAGCCCAAAGAGCACAATACGGACCGTGGAAGTCGTCATCTCGTTACAGGGCGGCGGTGGCTGGCCGGACAGCAGCGTCGCGCCGTTGGGGACCTGGCTTGGCCGGGAGCGGGAACTCCGCGGCCGGGTCCGCCGTGCTCCGGCCGCGGCGCCACCGCCGGCGGTCATGGGCACGGCCACGGATCTGCTCACCGTGGTCCTGGAACCGGGAGGGGCTGCCACCGTGCTGGCCGCCGCGCTGGTGGCGTGGGTGCAGCGCCGAGCCGGCAACCAGACCGTGACCATCACCCGCCCCGATGGGACCACCCTCACGGTGGCGGCCGAACACGTCCGCGGGCTGGACGCGCGACAGGTGAACGAGCTGGCCCAGCAGCTCGCCCGGTCGCTGGAACCCGGCGAGCCGATGCCCGGCGGCGAGCCGATGCCCGACGGCGAGCCGATGCCCGACGGCGAGCCGATCCCCGGCGAGACAGCGCGGCCTCCCGCCGCACCGGCCGGATAACGCCCGGCGGAGCGCCCGGCACCAGGGGCACACAGGGCTGGCCGGACGGAGGAGGGCTCGGACGGATGGCGGCACCGCGGCAGCTGCCGCTCGGCGACCTCGCCGGGATGGGCGCACGGGCGGTCCTGGTGGGAACGAGCCGCCACGCCGACGGGTCACGTCTGCCGGATCTGCCGTCGGTGGCAACCACGGTCGAGGATCTGCGGCGGGCGCTGGAAGAGGTGTGCGGCATGGCGCCCGCGAACATCCACACGATCGTCGATCCCGTCGACGAAGGCGCCGTGCTCGACGCGGTGGAGGCCGCGGCCGCGCAGGCGGGCGGCGTCGTCCTGTTCTACTTCGCGGGGCACGGCCTGCTCGGGCCCGGGGATCGGCTGTACCTGGCCACGCATGCCAGCCTCGCTGGCGACCGGGTCGCCCGGTCCGTCTCCTACCAGACTGTCCGGGACATTCTCGCGGAGCTGCCGGCCAGCACCGTGGTCGTGCTCGACTGCTGCTTCTCCGGCCTGGCGGACGCGACAGCCCACGGCCGGCAGCGTGATCCCTATGCCTCCGCCCGGCCGCGCGGCAGCTACCTGCTGACCTCGGCATCCCACTACGCCGTCTCCTACGCCCCGCCGGGCGAGCGCCACACCCTGTTCAGCGGCGAGCTGCTGCGGCTGCTGCGCGAGGGTGACCCGGCCGGCCCGGCCCGGTTGACCCTCGACCACATCTACGGGCGCCTCGACCGGCGGCTGCAGGCAACGGCGGCGCGGCCGCACCGGCAGAGCGACGGCCGGGCCGGTGAACTCGTCCTCGCCGCGAATCCCGCCTACCAGCGGCCCGTCCCAGCGCGCGATGACGTGTCCGCTGACGGGTCAGCCGAGCCGCTGGACGACTCCCCGTGTCCCTATCCGGGGATGGAGCCGTTCCAGCCAGACGACCACGAACGGTTCTTCGGCAGGGAGGATCTTGTCCGCCGGCTGCTCGGGGACGTCACCGGGAACGGCCCCGCTCATCGCCCGCTGGTGCTCGTGGGGTCCTCCGGCGTGGGCAAGTCCTCGCTCCTGCGTGCCGGGCTGCTGGCCGCGCTGGACCGCCGGCACGAGGCGGACCGGACGAGCCCCTGGCCGGCGGTGCTGCTGCCCGCGCCGGGAGCCCAGCCGATGCGGGCGCTCGCCGAACGCCTGGCGGCGGCGGCCGGAAAGCCCCTGGGGGATGTGGAACGGCAGTTGCTGGCCGGGCGGTTACCCAGCATGGCCGAACGGCCCGGCGGGTGCGCGGTCCTTGTCGTCGACCAGTTCGAGGAGGTCTTCACCCGGTGCGCGGATCCCGGCCAGCGGGCGCGATTCATCCGTGTCCTGTGCGGTGACCCGGATGGCCCCCGCGACACTGGTCGCCCTGGTGGCCCCCGTGACGCTGGTGGCCCCGGCACCGGTCCGGGCCGCGTCCAGGTGGTGCTCGGGCTCCGGGCGGATCACTACGGAAGCTGCCTGGAACATCCCGAGCTGGTCCGCGCGCTGCGGGACGGCCAAGTGACGCTACCGCCCCTGGACGATGCCGGGCTGCGGGCAGCCATCGAACGCCCCGCCCACGCGAGCGGTCTGGTCCTGCAACCCGGGCTGACCGACCTGCTGCTCCGGGACCTCCGCGAGGGCGGAGCCGCCACGCTCGGCGCGGCCCTGCCGTTCCTGGCGCACGTGCTGCGCGCCACCTGGACCAGGCGCAGCGGCCGCACCCTCACCCTCGCCGGCTACCAGGCCACCGGCGGTATCTGGCAGTCGGTCACCCGCACCGCCGAGGAGATCCACGACTCGCTCGCGGAACCCGGCCGGGTGGCCCTGCGCGAACTGTTCGTGCGGATGGTGTATCTGAGCGGCGGCGATGGGGAGGCGGTGCGGCAGCGCATCGACCTACGCGAGATGGCCCACGGTCGTTCCAGCGTGCAGCGCCAGCTCATCACGCTGGTGTGCGACCGGTTGGCGCAGGCCCGGCTGGTCACCGTCGACGACGGCGGGGCGCAGCTCTCCCACGAGGCGCTGCTGCGTGCCTGGCCGCGGCTGCGTCGATGGATCGACGAGGATCGCGCCGGGCTGCTCATCCGCCAGCAGCTGGCCGACGCGACGGATGCCTGGCAGCGCGCCGGTCGCGATCCGGCGTTCTGCCATCGCGGCGTCCGGTTGGCGGCGGCCCGCGAATGGGCCGCGGACGCCCGGCACAAGCGCCTGTTGCGAGTGGCCGACCAGGAGTTCCTCGACGCCAGCATCCGAATGGAACAGGCCGAACAGGCCCGGGAGCGCCGGCGGGTCCGCCGGCTGCGGCAGATCCTTGCCGGCCTGGCACTTGCCCTGTGCCTGACGGCGCTGGCCGCCGGCCTGGCGTTCCAGCAGCGTTCCAGCGCGCGGCGCAGCAGCCAGGCCGCGACCGTCCGCCAGCTGCAGGCCGCGGCGATCTCGGCTACCGGTACCGAGCCACGGTCCGCGCTCCTGCTCGCGCTGGAGGCGTACCGGCGGGACCCGTCGGCGACCAGCCGCGCGGCGCTGCTCGATGTCCTGGCGGGAACCCAGTTCGCCGGCGTCGTCGACGACCTGCCGAACATCGTCACCACGCTGACCTACAGCCGGGACGGCCGAATTCTGATCATCGGTACCGGTGACGGCACCACGCAGCTCTGGGATGTCTCCCAGCCCGGCCATCGCCGCAAGCTCGCCGACGTGGTTGCGCACAGCCCGCCGGGGTTCACCCGTGGGGTGCTGGCGGCCTGGCTCGACGATGGCGAGCGCCTGCTCTACCTGCTGGGCGGCGACGGGGTCATGGGCATGTTCAGCCTGGCGGACCCCGCGCATCCCGTCGGCCTGGGAACCGTCGGCGGGATGGGGACAGTCATCCAGAGCGCGGCCGTCACCCCCGACGGGCGCACCCTGCTCGCCTCCGACCTCGGCCTGCCCTCGCTGTGGGCGGTGGGCGCTCGTCCTTCGGAGGTGACACGGCTGGCCCGGTTACCTGGGCACGACAGCATCCTCAACACCGCGGCCTTCTCCCCTGACGGACGGCTGCTGGTCCTCGGCTGGCAGGACGGGAGCACCGAGCTGTGGGACACGACGGACCGCTCCCGGCCACGCCGGCAGGCGGTGCTCGGGCCGGCCGACGGGGGCCGCGCCGCGGTACGGGCCGCCGCCTTCAGCCCGGACGGCCGCATCCTGGCCGCCGGGACCAACGACGCGCAGACGCAGCTGTGGGAGCTGGCGGACCCCGCCCATCCACGCCAGCTCGCCGGGCTTGACGGCCATGGCGGCGCGGTGGACGCGGTGGCCTTCAGCCCGGACGGCGCGAGCCTCGCCACGGGCAGCACGGATCGCAGCGTCGTGTTGTGGAATGTCGCCGATCCGGCGAAGCCCGCACGCGCCGGTGTTCTCACCGGGCATAAGAACATCGTCCGGACGGTGGGTTTCGCTCCGGACGGCCGCACGCTGGCCACCGGGGGAAACGACGACACCGTGCTGTTGTGGGCGCTGGCGGACCGGCTGGCTCCGGCACGCTCGGCACAGCCGATCGCCGCAACCGCTCCATCCCCGCCGAATCCATACGCCCCGCTGGCGTTCTCCACGCTCGACCCGGCTGGCAGGCTGCTGGCGGCCTGGGCTTCCGGCGGTCGACCCGTGCTGGTGAACCTGACAGGTCCGGCAACAGGTCAAGACGCCGGCACCATCGACGTCCCGGGCAACCCGAGGGTGGCCTTCGCCCCGGACGGCCGCGCTCTCGCCACCGGGGCGCATGACGGGACCGTGGCTGTCTGGGACATCTCCGACCCCGCGGCGCCGGTGTCGACAGCGCGGTTCCGCGCCGCCGACGGTCCTGACTTTGTCGAGGACCTGGCGTTCTCGCCTGACCACAGGCTCATCGCCGTGAGCCTCCTGGACGGGCCGACAACCGTCTGGGACATCTCCGACCGGGGTCATGCCACCCGGGTGTCAACCCTCACCGAGAAGCACACCGCGAACTGCCCGGTGGCGTTCGGGCCGCGGGGACGTCTCCTGCTGTGCGGTGGGCGCCTGTACGACATGGCCGATCCCCGCCGTCCGAAGCCGCTGAGCAGCCTCACCGAACCGGACCACCCCCACGTCCAGATCTCCGGCAGCGCCCGTTTCTCCCCCGACGGAAACACCCTGGCGGCCAGCGGGCTGAAGAACACCTACCTGTTCGACGTCTCCTCGCCCGCCGCGCCGGTCTTCCGAGCGACAGTCAGCACGGATGCGTCGGTGCCCTTCATCATGTTCAGCCCGGACGGACGCATTCTCGCCACCGTCGACGGCGGCGACGAAGTAGCGCTGTGGGACGTGACCGTCACCGCCGCGCCCCACCGGGTCACGGCGGTGACCCTGGCGAACTATCCGCGCGGCGTGGCGTTCTCCGACCACGGCGACACGCTCACCACCTACGATGAGTCCGGCAATGTGGTCAGGTGGAACACCGCCCCGCTGCGCGCGGCGGTGACGGACCCGGTGGCCCGTGCCTGCCGCCTGGCCGGGGCCAATCCGACCCAGCCGGAATGGTCGGCCATCGCCCCCGGCGTCAGCTTCGGCCGGGTGTGCCCGAACCTCCCCGAAGCACCGTCGCCGCCGATCATCCCGATCGTCACTCGTCCCTCACCGGTACCGGCGGGAAGCTGACCGCTGCCGGTGGCGTTCCTTCAACCCACCGAAGCAGGTCCGTCGGGCTGCCGGCCCGCCCATCATGTCGTTGACAAGCACCAGCTCAAGATTGGAGTAGTGCGGGGTCAGCAGCGAGCGGACGCTGGTCGCCACGCTTGCCGCTTCGTTGTACGCGGGGCGGGCACCCTGAACCAGGGTACCGTCGCGGATCCGAGCAGCGAGTCCAGCCGTTCCCCGCGGATCATGTACCGGTGCCGGACCAGCTCCCGGCCCGCGCCGCAGAGCAGGAGTGTCTAGTAGCCGTTCACGACGACGAAGTACCCGACACCACCTAGATCACTCCCGACAGCAACGCCACCGGCACATCGGACGGGCTCACGGCGTCGATGCCAGGTACGGGAGATCCAGCACCTGACGGGCCATGTCCGCGGTTACAACGGCCGGCATAGGCGCACAGGGTAGCGGCGGGCGTCCTGAAGGGCCTGAGGATACCAGAGCAACTCACAGGCTAGGAGCGCCCGGCAATAAGGGCATGGATCAAGGAAGGTGGGTGGGGTACGTAGATCGCCAGGCGGAGGAGGAAGACGCCCTGGTTGTGGGCGTCGACCGACGACAACGCCGCGAGCTACGTACCCCACCCACGTGACGCCGCTCCCCTATTGCCGGTCGCTCTGAGGTCCAGGATGCGCACCGGCTGGCCCGTCCACCGGTCCGGCGCCGCCGTAGCGATCACCGCACCCTCGGGACACTCCGGGGTGGGCTCGGCCGCGTACCGGACGTGCGCCGACGCCCAGCCGGTATCGCGGGCCAGCGCGACCGCGGCCGCCAAGTCCAAGTCCACAATCGTCACCGCCTGCAGCGCGGCGATGTGCTCCGCAGTTCCCGGCCGGGCCCGGTCCGCCTCCACCAACGCACACGCCGGGGCATACAGGAAATGGCCCGGCACGGTGTGGGCGCGCTGGATCAGCCGGGAGGCCAGCCTGTTGCCGTAGCCGGCCAAGACCATCGCCGTCTCGTCCAGCACCACATGCAGCGCGTCACTCACCGCACCAACGCCCGCGCCAGCCGACGGTCCAGCTCGGCATCGGCCTGCGCGGCCTCCTCTTCCGTCGGGTCGTAGCCGCTCCACTCCCGCAGCACCGCCCGTGCCCGCTCGGCGCGCTCCGCTCGTTCAGCTGGCGTCAGCAGCGTGCTCGCCAAGCGCGCCAGATACGCCCGCAACGACAGCCCCTCCGCCGCAGCCACCTCCGCCAGCCGATCCCGCGCCTCCGCCGGAATCCGCACATTCGCATCCGCCACCACAGCCTCCTCTCAGGCCGCTCCCCACAGGATACGGGTACGCAAACGTATCCAGGACCCGTCCGGATCGATGCTGGAGCATCACATCCAGGGCAAAGCACCCGGCCCAAGTACGGGCCACTTCTTCACCGCCCTCAGCGGTACGGACGGGCGTCCCCGCCGCGGGCCGATCCCAGTAGCGCCTCGACCACCGCTGTCCGGTATGGCGCGGCGATCCGTCCGAGGCCGTTCGGATCGGCCGTGCGGACCACGCCCCACCGGCTTCGACGGCAACGGCGACCGGATGCGCGTCAGCGAGCATCTCCGCGCCCACCGATATCCCGGCCAGCAAGGCACCGACCGGGCCGCCAATCGTACGGGGAAGAGCAGTGGGGCTTTCCGCGTAACGGCTTGTTGCGTTCTGTAGCCATGTTGTTCGATTGTGCTCGATGTGGAGGAGGATGAGCGCAGCGGCGACGATCCGGCCGATCCTCCATGGGCAGAGGCTGACGTTGCGGAGAGCTTTGAACGTTGTTTTGAGTAAGGAGTTCCCGCGCTCACCGACAGCCCGCTTGCCATTGCGTGTTTTGTTGTGAGCCTCCCGGCCGTCCGTGAGCTGTCCACCCGCCGGCTTCTTGATCGCTAATGGGATGTCTGTTGCGTCGAGCCACCGCGAGACGTGGCGGATGTGGGCTGCTGCCCTGGTCAGATAGCCAGAGCGAACTCGGCGAAGGCGCCGGTGAGTCGGCGACGGGGTTCGGTGTCGACGGCGAGTTCGTAGTGTCCGCGGCGGATGTGCTGGACATGTCCAGAGCCGATCACCTGGGCGGAGCGGAGACGTTTCAGGCTGCGCATCGGCCGGAGCCGGGCTTTCAACCTGCCGTGATCGGCTTCGGTCGGGTTGTTGCCTGGCGGCGTCGACGTGCTGTGCGGCGGGGAGCTGCTCCTCGAGCACCCGTGGCTACGTAGCCGGCGGCTCGGTCGATGGTCGCCTCAACGTGTCGGCGGCCGTGGGACAGCGCCCGGCTGAAGAACCGGCGGGCCGCGGCCAGGTCCCGACGTTCGCAGGCAAGCACGTCGATGACCTGGCCGAACTGGTCGACTGCCCGGTACAGGTAGGCCCGTCAGCCGACGACTATGACGTACATCTCATCGGCGAACTATCGATCCCCAGGCAGGTGGCGACACGGCCGGACGGCGTCCATCAGAAGCGGCTGAACGCTGCACCCAGCGTGACAGCGTCAACAACGATGCCGCGCTCGGCGAGCAGTTCCTCAACCTCTCGGTAGGACAAGGCGTAGGCAAATACCAGCGCCGCCAGCACGATCACTTCTGGCGGGAACCGGAACGCGGCGAACTCCGAGACCGGAACCGCCGGATGGACACGACGACGATGCACCACCCGATCATGCCCGACGAGCCCGGCCACCGTGCCCAGCCAACGCAACAGCGTCCAGCCAATCGACAGCCGGACCGGGGCGCAGATATACCGAAAGGCGACATCGAAGGCTGGAAGCCCCCAAAAGTTACCAAGTTTCTTTCATTGTCGAGGATTGGTGGCGGCCTGCCGTGGTAGGTGTTGATAGCAGGAACACAGCCAAGTGCTGACGGATCCGGCCCACGCCAACAGAAAGATGTCTCCATGCCATCCCTTCCCGCAGCGTCTCGTTGCGGGTAAATCTATGGAGGTGACCCATGTTGGTCACTACTGTCAAAGCGCCATCACCGCTCGAACCCAGTCCTAGCCAGCCAGACGGGCTACCTGTCTACCCAAACTTGGTTGCTGATCTCCTACAGGTGCAAGTCCATCCCAACGATACTGTCGCTCATGTGCTGGCGACTTGCGCAGGGTACGCATATGAGAGGGTAGACTCCGCACGGACAAAGGACGGCGGCAGCACATTTTCGGAGACCATGGCCCGACTGGGACTCGAAGGTAACCGCTGTCGCATTGTCGCAGACTATGTTGACGGGATGCTGCTGTGGTCCACGGCCTTTATTCTACAAAGTCAAGATGGTAGAATTGGAATTCTCGCCTACCGTGGCACAGAGCCAACAAATCTTCTAAACTGGTTCGCCGTCGCCGACATCGAGCCAGAGGACTTCAAAATCTGCGTCGGCAACGAACAAGATCCAAAGAACTACTTCGACGTGCACGCCGGATTTTACCGGAACACACGGGCGACCAGCGATAAGATTGTAGAGATTCTGCGTGCCGCCCTGCAACCTGTGACGAATGAGGGTGCGGTAAACATCCTAGGGGAGAGAGACCGGCAGGTTCAACCGCTGGAGCGGCTCTACATAACAGGCCACAGCTACGGCGCAGCCATCGCCTCGATGATGGGAATCATGCTGAAAAACAACGCCCGCTATCAGGACGTCGGCCAGATACTCCATGCAGTATATACTTTCGGCCAGCCAATGATCGGCTCACCCGCGCTGGCTTTGGCATGTAAGAGGCATGAGTTCCTGGGCAGAAACGTAATCCGCTACGTGTATCGTAACGACCCTGTACCGCGTCTTCCTCCTTCGGCATCCGGTCATTTCGCCCACTATCCTGAGCACGAGTTGAGGTACAGTAGGAAATGGCCGTGGATCGAGAGTCCGGCATCGTCGCAGACGAACGACCTCTTCATAGCCCCCGAGGCGCTTCTCGGATTCGTGGAACGCCAGATGTGGCTGCTACGGCACCTGCATCCTCAGTATTCGGTCGTTGACCACCTGCCGCAAAACTATATTGCGGCCCTTATTCCGCCAGGCATAAGGAATGAGTTCGGGGAGCTACCCCTACCCTGACGATCAGTAGTGGGACATGGTCATCCCCTTACCCTGCAACATCTTTGTTTGCAACAGCCGATGAACCAGAGCGGGATGCCACCCGCCGTATGACGGTAACATTCACGCCTGTCCGAGAGATGCCCGGACGCGGCACTTTCTGGTTCGCCCCTTGCCAACACCCCGGGTTGCACCTCGTCCACGACTTGCTCCTAGGACACATCGAAAGACGACCACACATGTGAATCCACAATCGATCGGTCACATAGGTGGTATGCCACTGGGCAACCACTCGACACGGGTAAGTATTCGGTAAACCCGCGGGATCTTCGAGCCCGCACCCCGGCTGACCTGCGCAGACGTCCTGGCGCCCCACGGCATGACCGAATACTTACCGACACGGAAACCTAAAAAGGAACACTCATGGCAACCTACGGTTCGGGAACGACACCTCACCAACCGCTGCACTGCATCATCCCCCCGATCTGCTGGCCCGACTTGTCGGTGAAGGCGAAACCGAGCAGGTGCGGGCTGCGGCGCTGCGCACCCTGCAGCTAGACCACTCGTTCCGGCTGGCCCGCGCCGAGACAGCCGCCCGGTCCGGCGGCCCGACAGCCCGGCGGATCACCTTCGGCCGGCAGGGTGGCCGGCCTCAGCGCACCATCTACGACCAGCAGCAGCAGAGTCAGACGCTAGGCACCCGGGTACGAGGCGAGGGCGAGCAAGCAACCGGCGACCCAGCCGTCGACGAAGCCTACGACGGCTTCGGCATGACCTACGACTTTTACTGGCGCGTCTTCCAACGCGACTCCATCGACGGCCAAGAGATGCCTGCACGGCGCAGTCCACTACGCCGAGCACTACGACAACGCCTTCTGGGACGGCGCTGAGATGTTCTTCGGCGACGGCGACGGCCAGATATTCACTCGGACCACCGCGGGCATCGAGGTGATCGGCCACGAACTCACCCACGGCGTAACCCAACATGAAGCGAACCTGACCTACAGCGGCCAGTCCGGAGCCCTCAACGAGTCCCTCTCCGACGTGATGGGCAGCCTGGTCAAACAGTTCCGGCTCAGCCAGAAAGCCTCCGACGCCGACTGGCTGATCGGCGCGGACATCGTCGGACCCGCCCTCCAACCAGCCCTGCGGTCCATGAAAGCACCCGGCACCGCCAACCCACACGACAACCAGCCCGCTGACATGAACCACTACGTCCACACCGCCGACGACAACGGCGGGGTGCATCGCAACTCCGGCATCCCCAACCGCGCCTTCTACCTCGTCGCCGATGCCCTCGGCGGCTTCGCCTGGGAAGTACCCGGCGCCATCTGGTATACCTCGCTCTTGGACCCCCAGCTACCCCCAAACGCCGAGTTCCGCGACTTCGCCCGGATCACTCTCCGCCACTCCCGGCAGATCTACGGCCCGACCAGCGACGAAGCACAGGCGGTCCAAAACGGCTGGGAGGCGGTGAAGGTCCCCATAGCCTGACAAGCCCTCATCCGCTGTGTCCCCCACCCAGGCTCGAGCTGCCCGACCTCCGCGACCGCGGGACCATCAACAGATGCGCGTGGAACTCGAACGCAGCGGCGGCTTCGCCGGCCTGACCCTGCGGGCCGTGCTCGACACAGACCAGCTCCCCCCGGACCAGGCCAGAAAGACCGAAGTCGCACTTAACACCATCAGGTGGGACGATCAACCCCCATCCCCGAAAGGCGCGGACTACTATCAGTACCAGCTCACAGTCACCGACCCCACCGGCCGACAGCGTTCCACCACCCTCTACGAGCCGCAGATACCCACCACGCTGCGGCCCCTGCTCCACCAACTCGTCGCCCGAGGCCAGCTCAGCTCATGACAGATTGGAGGGTTCCCGCTTTCGGGGACAACGAACCTGAAGGTCACTGTCTACGACAGTGGGAACCCTCCACCGCCGGCACCGCGGGCAGCTACACCCCCTGGACGATAGAGCACACACATTGGCTACGGAATGTCATCTGGGGCGAGGACTCCTCCTGCTCCGCACCGGCGACAACCCCCAATTCTGGGCCGCCATCACGAACCTCGTGATCAACCTGTTTCGTTTACTGGGAGTAACACAGTTCACCCGAGAGACCCGCCGTAACGCCCGTGACCCCAAGCGAGCCCTCCACATCCTGGCCCTCTGACCCCCGCCGACCAGCCACAACACACCTCACGGACTTTGAAAAATCCCTACCGTTATGCCGACCTCGGCATAACGGCGATTTGCTGGCAGTGGACGTGTCGCCTTGATCGCTTGATTCCACCCCGGTTGAGACCGCCCAACAGGCTCTACGAGGGCGGGGCTTGAGTAACCGGGGGCGAACGCCTTCTGGTATTCGGGGCCGGCGCGCTTTCCGTTGGCGCCACGGGCTCGGTCGTCGACGGCGCAGGCTCGGTCGTCGACGGCGCGCTTTCCGTCGGCACCGCGGACTCGGTCATCAACGGCGCACTTTCCGTCGGTGATACAGGCTCGGTCGTCGACGGCGCACTTTCCGTCGGCACCGCGGACTCGGTCGGCGTCGGCGGCGGCGGCGCAGGCGTGGTCGGGGCGGTCTGCGTGCCCGCCTGCGGCAGCACGTACCGCGGACCGTCTTCGGCCCCGGAGGTACCGATGGGGCGATCGAAGACCGAGCCGCTTGACAGATCCCTGAGGGTGAAACTGACAATGGCCACGGTCACAGCTGTGACAGATGTGACGGTTGCGCGGGAGAACGCCGGCCACGGTGTACCGATATACCTGAGGCCCTCGGTCGCAGTCGGTTGAGTAAGCGGATTTCCACAATTACATTTCGCTACCGGCTTCCCATACTTGTCAACAATCACCGCAGTGCCGGCCTGGATGACAGCGGGCGTCGACCGGGCCTTCCCATCGACAAAAGAATAGTTGGTGAGATAGGTGTCATACTGAAGAAACACCGGAGTAAGCCCGGCCAGATAGTCAGGAATGTCAGCCGCCAGGATTCCCAGTACGCCCGCCCAGGCAGCAGCCCGGTCGGGGTGTGTCGTGAGATCCATGCCGAGTTCCTTCGTATCGCATGCGGATTCGTTGTGCATCCCCCCGTACAGCCCTGCGGTGTCCGCCCGGAATGCACCACTTATTCCACGTGGCGGCGTCACGTCCGTCCGGTCGGTGGCCGCGGTCCGCACGAAAGGAGCAGCGCCGGGCGCCGATGCCGGCGTCAGGTCCACGTCCACCCCGGATTTCCCACCGCCATGGATATGGATACGGGCCACTGCGAAACCAGTAACGCTCGCAACGAGAGTCATGGCAAAAAATATCTGTACAGACATTGTAAAAGAAATTCTCCCGCGCCCGCCAGGTGACGACGGTTCTTTCTTGGTCAATCTCATGTGACCCCCAGTCCACGGGCCGCGAGAGATTTCCCGTTCACGGCTCCGCCCTCGCCTCTCGCGCACATGGTCAGGTGATCGTCCCACGTACAGACAGAGCACGCCACTCGGTCTATCCGCGCCGGCGGTCATGGCATATCCGGAACAGTCGTCGGCTCTCCGTCGGGTATACCGGATATCGACGGTGGACTTTCTTATCCGGGATAAACCGCCGTCCATCGAACGACTCAACTTTCACTACTACGCTACGTCGATCTCCTATTCCAGACGGATGGTATGGAATGGGTCGCCGGTACAGTGATCACGATTGACGACGTTCGCGCCCTAGAGGAGGTCCCGTCAACCCGATCCCCAGTCGATGATCATCAGGTCGTAGTTGCCGGTCCGACGGGACGTTCACGTCCCGGTCGCCCACAGGGCGGAGATCGGCAGACAGGCCAGCCCGTCGCCGAAGCTGAGTGATTGGGCACCGCAGTAGAGCACGAACCCAGCGTGGAATCGTTCACCGAGCCGCCGCTGCAGGAGCTTCAGGCCACGGAAGTCCTCCGCACGCACCGTCTCCGCGGCCTTCACCTCAATACCAACAACCCGGCCGGCGTTGTCCTCCAGGAGCCCGTCCACTTCGTACTGGTCCCGGTCACGGTAGTGATACAGCCGGGCGGAGGTCTGGGACCAGGTCAGCTGCCGTGCCAGTTCGCTGAGGACGAAGTTCTCGAGCAGACCGCCAACAGGCCCATCAGTGTTGGGGCTCGTAGCCAGGTAACTGGCGAGGCCGATGTCCACGAAGATGACTTTGGACGTCGCGACCGCCCTCGTCGTGAGGTTCGTCGACCACGCCGGCACGAGCCGTACGAGGTAGACCGTCTCCAGAATGTTGATGTAGCTACGGACCGTCGGGGCCGAAAGGCTCAGCTCGCTTGCGACACGGCTGATGTTGAGCAGGCCGCCGGTCTGCGCGGCCAACAACAAAATGAGCCTGCGCATCTCACCGGACTTCTCGATGTCGGCCACCTGCCTGATATCACGGCTGAGCAGGTCCGAGACATAGCCCTCGAAGAACCGCTGCCGTCGCCGCGGGTTCTCTCGCCGCCATGCTTCCGGGTAACCGCCCCGGGCCATCCTGGCCAGGTAGTCCTTACGTTTCAGCGCCGACGGCTCGCTGCGCAGGTCGGCGCCGAGCGCGAAAGCGGCGTCGACGAAGCCGTCGGGGGCATCGTCGATCTCGCCCTGGGACAACGGCCAGAGTTCGACGGTCTCGGATCGACCGGGCAGTGCATCGGGCAGGCTGCGCAACGCGAGCAGGCGCGCGGATCCGGTCAGCAGAAATCGACCGGGCCGAGGGTCACGGTCGACGAGGTTCTTGATTGCCAGCCAGAGATCGGGCACTCGCTGCACCTCGTCGATGAGCATCAGGCCGTCGTGGTTGATGAACCGGACAGGGTCCTCGGTAGCGGCGGCGCGGGTCGCCGGATCATCGAGAAACCGTGCCACCCCGCCGGCCCGCGCCCGCAGCACGACCTCGGCCAGGGTGCTCTTGCCGACCTGGCGGGCACCGTTGACGACCACGACCCGTGTGTCGGTGAGCGCCTCCGCGATCAGGTCCACTGCTCGTCTGGGTACATAGCCAGCAGCCCTGCGCACGAGGTGATCGTAGCAGCATCCCTTCGATCTGCCGAATCTCGATCTTTAGATCTGCCGGCTCCACGTCTTTCAATCTGCCGAATATCGATCTTCAGATCTGCCGAAATTGCATCTCTGCATCGTGATGTATAGATGCTACGATGACGGCATGCGCACCACCATCGACCTACCAGAGGATCTTCACCGGCAAGCTATGTCGATCGCCAGGGACACCGCACGGACCTTGAGCGAGACGGTTGCCGACCTCATGCGTCGCGGCCTGGGGCACGGTAGTGCGGCGGAGATATCCCGAAGCGAACGGACCGGTCTCCCCGTGGTGCACCTTGGCACGGTCATCACGACCGAAGAGGTTCGCGCTCTGGACGACGACCAGTGACCACCCTCCTGGACGCCAACGTGCTGATTGCGCTCGTTGTCGCCGACCACGTCCACCACGACACCGCCGAGGCATGGCTCGCCAGCGCCGCCGGCCACTTTGCGACCTGCCCCATCACCGAGGGCAGCCTGGTACGCCTGCTCATCCGCGAAGGTCAGTCCGCACAGACGGCAACAGCAGTCGTGTCGGCGCTGACCAGCGACCCCCGCCACGAGTTCTGGCCGGACGAGGTGTCCTACCGCGCCGTGTCGATGAGGGGTGTCATCGGGCACCGGCAGGTGACCGATGCATACCTCGCGCAGCTCGCCCGTATACATGACGGCCGTCTCGCAAGCTTCGACCAGGGGCTGGCCAAGCTCCACGACGATGTCGTCGACCTGATCCCCACCCGATGAGCCGGCGAGTTCAAACGGTCGTAGCAACATATCGATGTCGCTATCTATCGATAGTAGGACTATTCTCTTTCGTTGATTTATTTGTGAAAGAGACCAACTTTGACGAAGAGCGCCCGGCAATAGGGGTGCGGATCAAGGAGCGGAGCTGGGGTGCGTGTGGCGCGAGGCGGCGGCGGGAGCCACCCTGGTGCTGGGTTCGGCTCGACGATCGTTCTTCATCGTGATCGACTCACTGGAATGGTACTTCTGCGGCGTGTCCCTCTGGTGGGTTGAAGCCGCGCCGGACCATGGTTCCCCAGTCCTGCCGGCCGCGCAGGAAGTTGAGGATGCCACGCAGCCGCCAGATGACGGTGAGCTGGCGGTAGCCGAGGTTTTCCAGGACGGACCAGGAGATGAGCAGGGCAAGATCGAGGGGATTGCCGGGGCCGTGGCCGGTGCTCTGGTCGAGGAGGACCGCGCTGAGGCTCAGCAGGACTCCCCAGCCGTAGGCAACGAGGAGGAACAACGCGGCAAAAGGCAGATTGATCGCCCCGAGGGCGATGGCCGCGACAAGCCCGAGCAGGCCGAGCCCCTCGATGACGGGGCCGAGCAGCTCGACCAGCACGAAGTAGGGGAACACGAGCAGGCCCAGCACGCCCCAGCGGGGATTGAGCAGCAGGGATCGATACCGGCGGAGCACGTCGGCGAGGCCTCGTTGCCAGCGGTCGCGCTGCCGGCCGAGCACCGCGAGGGATTCCGGTACCTCGGTCCAGGCGATCGGGTCGGGCACGAAGACGACCCGGCTCGGACCGCCGGTGGCCAATCCGTGGCTGCGCAGGTGCACGACGAGTTCCATATCCTCGCCGACCGTGTCGTGGACGTAGCCGCCGAGCGCCTGGATCGCGTCACGCCGGAAGGCGCCGGAGATGATGAGGTTGCCGCCGAGCTGGTTCCAGCCGAGCCGGCCGTACAGGAAGGCTCGCAGGTACTCGACCCACTGGATGCCAGGCAGCGGGCGTCGCGGCACGTGGACGGACTCGACCCTGCCGCCGCGCACGGACGCCCCGTTCACGACGCGGATCGTGGCACCGGCGGCGACGACATCCTCGGCGTCCAGAAAAGGGCGCAGGATCCGGAGCAGCGCGTCTGGTTCGAGGATCGTGTCGGCGTCGATGGCGCAGACCAGCTCCCCGGTGGCGACGTTCAGGCCGGCGTTGAGCGAGTCGGCCTTGCGGCCGTTGTCCTTGTCCACAACGAGCAGTTGGGGGTTGGTCCTCGACTGGTAGAGCCCGCGGATGGGCTTGGTGGCCACAACCCGGCGGTAGATCGGATGAATCGGGCTGAGCTCGAACTCCCGCTGGAGCACGGCGAGCGTCGCGTCGGTGCTGCCGTCGTTGACAAGCACCAGCTCAAGATTGGAGTAGTGCAGGGTCAGCAGCGAGCGGACGCTGGTCGCCACGGTTGCCGCTTCGTTGTACGCGGGGGCGAGCACGCTGAGCCGGGGTACCGCCGCGGATCCGAGCAGCGGGTCCAGCCGTTCCCCGCGGATCATGTACCGGTGCCGGACCAGCTCCCGGCCCGCGCCGCAGAGCAGGAGTGTCTGGTAGCCGTTCGCGACGAGGAAGTACCCGAGCACCACCCAGGTCAGTCCCGACAGCAGCGCAGCCAGCGCATCGGACGGGCTCATGGCGTCGATGCCAGGTACGGGAGATCCAGCACCTGGCGGGCCATGTCCGCCGCGTACGGGTCGGCCTGCCGCAACGCCCGCCGAAGATAGAGGTACCCCGCCGGGCCCATCCGCCGCAGCGCGAGCGCCGCGTGCCGGCGGACCTCCCAGCTGGGATCCGCCAATGCGTCAGCCACCGCGGGTGCGGCGGGCCAGTGGCCGAGCGCGCCGAGGCCCCGGGCAGCCGTCGCGCGGACGGTCACGTCCGGGTCGCGGAGCAGTTCTGCCAGGCTCGCGACCGCTTCGGCGCCACCGATCGCCGCGACCACCTCGGCGGCGCGGGAGCGCACGGACGGATCGGGGCTGCGGCAGTGCAGGAGGCCGGGGGCGAGCAACGCGGGTTCCGCTAGTCCGGCCGCGACCTCGAGCGCGCTGGCCAGCCGGTGGACGTCCGGTGCGGTGAGGTAGCGCACGAGCGGGCGCACACCGCGACGACCGATCCGCAGCAGCGCGGCCTTTGCCGCGAAGCGGCACCGGAGCATCGGATCATCGAGCATGTCCACCAGCCGGTCCGCGAGTGCCGGGTCGGGATGGTCGACAGCCCAGGCCGCGGCGGCGGCGCGTACCTGGGGGTGCGGGTCGGCAAACAGCGCGGGCACGGTATCGGCACCCTCGCCGAGCAGCGAGAGCGTCCGGACCGCGCGTAGCCGCCGCCACCAGCGGCGGCTACGGCACCACCCCGCGGCCTCGCCGATCAGGTCGGCGGAGCCGGCCTGTCGCAGGACCAGCTCGGACGCGGTCCCGTGCACGGGACCGGTGAGATCGGCGAGGGTGGCCAGCCGCAGCCGCCGCGGCAGCTGCGCGAACCGGTGGGACAGCTCTGCCGCTGGCGTCTTGGTGCCACCTCCGGCCTGGGAGCCCATGACCCGGGCGAGCCGGGCCCGGTCGCGCCGCCGGCGCGCGGCGGCGTAGGACGCGGTCGCGGCGAGTGCGGCGAGCAGCAGCACCAGCACCAGCGCCTCGGTGGCCACCACCGCGCGAAGCAGCTGGACGATCGTCATGACGCGATTACCCGCCGTACCCGTTGCAGGAGAACGGGGACACTGAACGGCTTGGCGATGTGGTCGGCCGCGCCCTGCTCGAGTGCCTCGAGGACTTCCGGCTCGGTTGACCGTACGGTCAGGACGATGACTTTCGAGGTAGCGAGCACACCGTCCCGGCGGAGCTGGCGCAGCACGTCGAAGCCGTTGACCTCGGGCAGGTCGACGTCGAGGAGGATGAGCCGGGCGCGCATCCGGTCCGGTCCGGTGAGCCGGCGCAGCGCCTCGCGCCCGTCACCCAGGCACACGACGCGGTAGCCGCGCGTCTCCAGCGCGTGGGTGAGCAGGTCGGTGAGTATCGGGTCGTCGTCGACGACGACCACGTCGGGCATCCGCTGGCGGTCAGCCACCGTGGGCTGCCAGCCGGCGGGCAGGACCCGGTCACCGGTGAGGCCCTTGGCCTGGTAGAGCGCGTGGTCCGCGGCCCGGTAGACCTCGTGCAGGCCACGCCCGTCAACGCCGTACTCGGCCACCCCGGCGGTGAAGGTGACCCGGAAGGGCGGGCTGTCACCGGCCCGGAACCGTTCCTGCCTGAACGCGGCGAGCGCGTCGGCGACACGCGCGACACCGTCATCGCGGGTCATGCCGTACATGCCGAGCGCGATTTCCTCGCCGCCCCACCGCGCGATGACGTCGTCGGCGCGGAAGGACGCGCTGAGCACCGCGGCGAGCCGTTGCAGCACCCGGTCGCCCACCGCATGCCCGTACCGGTCGTTGACCCCCTTGAACCGGTCGAGATCGAGCAGCGCGAAGGTCAGCGGCAGGTGGGTCTGGCGGGCGGTGGCCTCGAGGCGCTCCATCTCGTGCTCGAACTTGCGGCGGTTCGTCAGCCCGGTGAGCGGGTCGGTTTCGGCGAGCGCCTGATACAGCCGGACGCGATCAAGCCGATTCCGGACGCGGGTACGCAGCTCGGCTCCCCTCATCGGCTTGGTCACGTAGTCGTCGGCGCCGGCCGAGAACACCTCCTGGACGGTATGCGGGTCGGTGGCGGCGGTGAGGACGAGCACGGGCAGCCCGGCCCACCGGTCGTCACCGCGGACGAGGCGGCACAGCTCGATACCGGTGACGTCCGGCATGTCGACGTCGAGGAGTACGAGGTCGGGCCTGCTCCGTTCCAGCACATCCCAGAAACGCAGCGGCTCGGCGAGGGTCGTCAACCGCAGGGCGTCGTCCGCGAAGATGGCATGCAACGCCGCCAGGATGGCGGGATCGTCGTCGACGGCCAGCAGTCTCGCCACTCCCTGCTGGCGGCGGTCAAGCGCGGCGGTCAGTGCGGCCGCCAGGCGGTCGGGCGCCAGTGAGTGGGGCAGGAAGCCACGAGCGCCGGCCCGAGCCGCCTGTACCCGGTCGCCGAGGACATTGGTGCCACCGATGACGAGCATCAGCGGGCTGGGCTCGCACCGGTCGAACTCACTGAGCAGTTCCAGCGCCGCGCCGCCGGGCAATGCCAGGTCAAGCACGACGACGTCGGGACAGTCGGCCAATGTCAGCCGAGCGGCCGCCGCGCCGGACACGGCCGTGCACTGGAGGCCGCGGGCCGTGGCGGCTGCCTCGATCGGCTCGATGACCTCACTGTCGGCGTGGACGACCAGCAGCCGTGACCTGTCGTCCCGTCGCGCCCCTGCCGGGACGCCATCGCCAGCGACAGTAACGCCGTCGGCAAGGGCGGCGGCGGCGCCGCCAGGCGTGGTGATCTCCTGCCGTATCCCCTCGAGCAGGCCGCATCCTCGCAACAGCGCCGCGTGGTCCCGCGGCCCGTCCGCGGCCAACATGCGCTCGAGGTCCCGGGCAAGATCGGAGGCGTGACCGAAACCGAAGGTACCAGCTGATCCAGCGAGTTTGTGCGCCTCGCGTGCGGCGCGTTCCCGGGCCGCCTCGTCGAGGCGGCCCTCCAGCAGCGCGGCGACCGCATCGTCCAACACGTCGATCCGGGCGAGCAGCGCGGGCCCGGCGCGCTCCCAGACCGCCCGCACCGCGCGGGAGACGTCCGCATGCCGGGGAGGCGCGCTCAGTCGGTCCACGCCAGGCAGGCGGCCACCTGGTCCGCCAGGTTCATCGGGTCGAACGGTTTGGTCAGCACGCCGGCGACGTCCTGAGCGGCCCAGCGCTGCCGCTCGCTGCTCTGGACCTTCGCCGTGAGGAAGACGACCGGGATCATCCGGGTCAGCTCCTGTGCCCGCAGCCGCGCCAGCGCCGTCGGACCGTCCATCCCCGGCATCATCACGTCGAGCAGGATCGCGTCGGGACATCGTGCCGCCGCCATGACCAGCGCCTCCTGCCCGCCGCTCGCCGTACTCACCTCCCAGCCGCCGACCATCTCCAGGCTCATCTGGGCCACCTCGCGGATCGCCTCGTCGTCGTCCACGACCAGGATGTGATGAACGCTCACGGTCCTCCCCGCTCATCTCGTAGACCCGTCCCTCCATGCATGCGGAAACCTGGGGCCGCTGGCCGCGCGGCGGCGAACGGATCGCGCCGCCGCCAGCCGCCGTCAGCCCTCCTGCCGATCATCGGCCTGCCGGCCGATGCCCTCCCCGACGGCGGGCTGGGTATCGGTGATCCGGTTGAGCAGTTCGACAACGCGTTGCTCGAACTCCTCCGGCTTGGTGCGGCTCTTGGTCATGAAATGGGTTTCGCCGAGCATCAACCGGCGTCGCTCATCGTCACTCAGGTCCAGCGCCGTATAGACGACGACCGGCACACCACGGAGACGGTCGTCCCGGCGCAGCCGGTCGACCACGCCGAAGCCGTCCAGCTCGGGCAGGTCGAGGTCGAGGACTATCAGTTGCGGCAGCAGACGCTGGCTGAGCTCCACGGCCTCCTCCCCGGTCACCGCGAGGACGGCCGCCAGGCCGCTGCCGGCGAACCTCTCGATGAGGACCTGGCCGAGCCCCTCGTCGTCCTCCACCACGAGGACGCGACGTGGGTGCGGCTGCCCGTCGAGGACTCGCTCGAGAGCCGTGACCAGTTCGCCAAGACCCAACGGCTTGGGTATCCACTCGTCGGCGGCGGGAACAGCGTTGCTGTCGTCCGGGGTGAGCCCGGACAGGATGACAATCGGGACATCCGCGGTCCGCGGCCGTCGTTTCAGCTCGACCGCGGTCTCCCAGCCGTTCAGTCCCGGCATGAGCAGGTCCAGAACGATCACGTTCGGCGGGTCGGCTGTCGCCCGCTCCAGTGCCTCACGCCCCGAGCTGGCCGACACGACGCGGTAGCCCTGATCTACCAGTACCGTGCGCAGGATCTCCAGCAAAGCCGTATCGTCGTCACAGATCAGTACCGACCGTGGCTCACGGCTGTGCGCCATCGGGTGAACCGCCGGTAGCTGGAATGAGAAGGTCGCCCCGCGCCCCGGCTCGCTTTCCGCCCAGATACGGCCGCCGTGCTGTTCCACGATTCCCCGGCAGATCGCCAGCCCCAGCCCGGTGCCGCCCTTCTGCCGGGAATCGGAGGCGTCGATCTGCTCGAACCTGCCGAACACCTTCTCCAGCGCGTCCGCCGGAATCCCGCGGCCTTCGTCGCGGACGCGGAACAACTGGCCGCGGTCCCGCGGCATACTGCTGATCGTCACGGTGCCGCCGCGGGCGGAGAACTTCACGGCGTTGCCGATGAGGTTCGTCAACGTCTGGTTGATCCGGTCCGGGTCCGCCCACACCGCGCCACTGGTCACGTCGGTGCGCAGGATCACCCCTGCTTCGTCGGCGAACGCCGCCAGTTCGGTGACGGCGGCGGCGAGCAGGTCGGCGGCCTCGCAGGTACGCCGCTGCAGCACAAGCCTGCCAGCGGACATCCGTTCGACGTCGAGGATATCGTTGATCAGGCGAATCAGCCGGTCGGTACTGTCCACAGCGACGTCGGTCATCCGCTGTGCCCGCTGCGGAAGACCGCCGAGCACCCCGCCGGCCAGCAGGCCGAGCGCACCGCGGATCGACGTCAGCGGGGTTCGGAGCTCGTGGCTGACGACGGAGATGAACTCGTTACGCATTCGCTCGACTACCCGTCGCTCGGTCACGTCTCGGAACACCACCACCGCGCCGGCGACAACCCCATCATCCATGATCGAAGTCACCGTGTGCTCAGCGGGAAAGGTCGTGCCGTCGGCCCGGCAGTAGTGGATCTCAACCGACGCACCCTGCCTGTCCTCCGAGGGCCGCGCCACAGACGACGCGACCCGGCCATCAGCTGACCGGCCGGCGGCGGCCGGGGCCGTCACGATCAGTTCATGGGGCTGACCGACAACCGCGTCCGCTGTGCTGCCCAACAGGCGCACGGCCGCGTCATTGACGAAGGTGACGCGGCCGTCGACGCCCACGCCATAGATGCCGTCCCCGGCCGAGTTGAGGATCAGCTCCTGTTGACGGGTCAACCGCTCCAGCGCGTTTCGCTGCCGCCCGAGCCCGCGGGTGAGACTGGCGTTGGCGAGGATGGTCAGGACCCGCCCGCGCGGTGACGAGCCCGAGCAGAGCGACGCCGAGAGCCGCGAGCAACGGCACATAGGTCCCGCCCGCGTCGCGGAACCCGTTGACAATTCCCCAGCTCAATGCCGCTAGCGCAAGTGGGTACGGCAGGATCTCGACCACCAGCCGCGCGCGGCCCAGCCGGGCGGGGGTGGGTGTGTGCTGTTTCGGCAGGGTGGTCGTGAGCGCCGCGACAGCCGCGAAAGCGATCAGTAGATAGCCGCTGATCCCGACCGCGTCCAAGGCTGTTCCTGTGCTGTTGCGACCGGTCGCCTCGAGATAGTGGTCGCCGACCTCGCCCGTGGCCTGCGCCAGCACTCCCGCGGCGACCAGCACCAGAGGAAGCCGGCCGCCCGGCCGGCCGCGAAACCCCAGCGCCACCACCGCGCCGATAATGACGACGTGGCCGATGATGTGGACGACGGTGATGTGTCGCTCCATGCCGGCGATCGTGTGGGGGCGGTAAATGGGCTTGAGAAACCGTTCCCAGGTCAACAGCAGCACCGCCAACGCAATGATCACTCCATCGATGGCGACACGGGCACGTTCGACCGCCCCCAGGAAACCGTTCGCAAGAACGATCACCGCGGCCAACACGAACGGGACCGCGGCCAGCTCGCCGATGTCCACCGGAAGCGGCGGGGACGAGTCCGTGACCACCAGCGAGACGAACGCGACGACCTGGGCGACGCTCAACGAGGCGACCGCGGCGGCGAGCAGCGCCCAGCCGAGCCGCTCCTGGCCGCGGTGACAGCGGCCGGCATAGGCGCACAGGGCAGCGGCCAGGAGCGACACCGCGACGAAGGCGCTCCGCGAGACGACGCTCCTGGTATAGGCGCCGCCGAAGTCATTAAGATCCCAGCTGGCCAGCGCCACGATGAGGGCGCTGGCCAGCACCACGATGAGGGCGCTGGCCAGCACCACCGCGGATCGCCACACTCCCGCCGCGCTGCCGGACCGCCCACCCGCGGCCTCGGATCCGCGGCCTGTCCCGACCGAAACCTCCGCCGTCTCCGTCTCCGTTTCCGTTTCCGCCTCCGCTCCCGCTCCCGGGCACAGCGCGCCGTCCTTCGACGCGGTCTACCGATCGACCACGGATGCTCCCGATGCCCGGCGACGCAGGAAGGAAACCGCCCGAACCAAGCACTACCCTGAGTCTTCTATCAAGCACTAATGGTTACCTTGATTCGCTCGGATCGCCACCGCAGCGCGAACCAGGGCCCGTAGGCCGGCCCGAGGCGGAGATCCCAGGGCGGAGATCCCAGGGCGACCACCGTCCGCGCGCACTCGACCAGCACCGCCTCGTCGCCCCCACTCGGGACGATGATCACCCCGCAACACCGGCACATCATCAAGATTTTCCGACGCTCGGTGATATTTGGTGATATGCGATGGCCTTCGGTACCGGCGCCGGCCGAGCATCGGGCGCATGACCGCCCGGCCCGACTCCACAAAAAAATTAATCCAATACACCAATAAATCTCATGTGCCAATCAAGACCATAGCGGCCGTACTGGACAACGCCCGGCCAAACACCTGTGTGAGCTGCGCAAATGTACCGGCACACCGTAAAAGT
>NZ_CAKJTO010000061.1:27917-31751 GCF_917627405.1 Protofrankia sp. Cj5 | reverse complement strand
CTCGACCAGATGCTCGCCGTCCGCAAGATGGGGCCGATCGCCAACCTGCTCGGCATGCTGCCTGGTATGGGGCAGATGAAGGAGCAGCTGTCCCAGATCGGTGAACGTGACGTTGACCGGGTAGTCGCGATCATCCGGTCGATGACCCCGGCTGAACGGCAGGACCCACGGATTCTCCAGGCTTCCCGCAAGGCCCGGGTGGCCCGCGGTTCCGGGGTGACTGTCACTGAGGTCAACCAGCTGCTTGACAGGTTTGACGAGGCGCGCAAGGTCATGAAACAGATGGCTGGTGGTATGGGTGTGCCCGGCGGCGGGCAGCGCGGCCGAGCCGCGGCCAACCGTAAGGCGAGCAAGAAGGGAAAGGGCGCGAACCGCAAGGGCAATCCGGCCGCTCGTGCCGCGCAGACACAGGCGGAGCAGGCCGCGGCTGAGGCGCGGCGGGCCGGCGGTGGCCTGCCCGCGGCCGGACCTGGCGACGGCGTCATGCCTGACCTGTCCGCCCTGATGCGCGGTGGTGGCTTCCCCCCGGCGGGTCCACCGCCCGGTCAGCGCCGCGGCAAGCAGCGCTGACCTGCCAGGATCGACTGAAGGCGTTGGCTCCAAAGGCCCTGGGGAGTATCGGCGTCCACGATCTGGCAAACTATGAGCACGACATGGGTTCCTTACCATCGGCGTCGTCGCGGTGACCCTCTCCGCCGCCTTGACGCTCCGAAAACCCAGCCGCCGGTATCCCGCGTCCCCACCGTGGCATTCTGGTGGCTACTGACGTACGTCTGGAGCAGTTCGACAATCGTGGCAACCAAGATCAAACTTCAGCGCCTCGGCAAGATGCGCGAGCCGCACTACCGGATCGTCGTCGCGGACGCCCGCACCAAGCGAGACGGCCGGGTCATCGAGGCGATCGGGCAGTATCATCCCAAGTCCGACCCGAGCATCATCAAGGTGGACGGCGAACGCGCCGAGTACTGGCTCGGTGTGGGCGCTCAGCCGACCGAGCCAGTACTCGCGATCCTCAAGGTCACCGGTGACTGGCAGAAGTTCAAGGGGCTGCCCGCGCCGCCGCCGATGAAGGTCGCGGCTCCCAAGCCCGACAAGCGGGAGGCCTTCCAGACCGCGGCTCGGGCCGCCGCGGGCCTTGGCGACAAGTCTGCCACCACTCCCAAGAAGGCCAAGAAGGGCACGGACGAAGCACCCGCGGGCGAGCAGAGCGCGCCGGCGGCCGAGGCATCGACTCCGGCGGGGCAGTAAGTGCTGGAGGCCGCGCTCGAGCATCTTGTTCGGGGCATCGTCGACCACCCGGACGATGTACGCGTCGATATGCAGTCGGGTCGGCGAGGCCGGACCTTGGAGGTCCGCGTGCATCCCGACGATCTCGGCAAGGTGATCGGGCGCGGCGGGCGGACCGCGCGCGCGCTCCGGACAGTCATGGCCGGGGTGGGTGGCCGGGGTCTGCGTGTCGACGTCGTCGACGTTGACCGGTAGCCGGCAGGTTGTGGACCGCCCGGCGGATGAACCGGTCGTGGTCGGTCGAATCGGCCGTCCCCACGGTGTGCGCGGGGAGGTGACGATCGATGTTCGAACGGACCTTCCGGACCGGCGCTTCGCGCCGGGGTCGAGCTTTCCCGGCCACACGCCGGCCGCCGCTCCGCTGGTGGTTGCCGGGGCCCGTTGGCATGCCGGCCGCCTGCTCCTGCGCTTCAGGGGGGTCGGTGACCGTAGCGCAGCCGAAGCCCTGCGGGGACAGATCCTCACCATCGCGCCCAGCGCCGTGGGTGCCGCCGCGGACGGCGATGATGATCCGGACGACTTCTGGTGGGACCGTGACCTGGTCGGGCTGCGGGTGTCCACCGTAGCCGGCATGGATGTCGGTGTGGTTGTCGACGTGGTCCACACGCCGGCCGGGGAGCTGCTCGCGGTCGACCGAGCCGACGGGCGCGAAGTGCTGATCCCGTTCGTGCGTGAGATCGTCCCCAGGGTCGATGTGCTCGACGGTCGTCTCGTGGTCGACCCGCCGCCGGGCTTGTTCGATCTGGAGTAGCCGTGCGTGTCGACATTATCACGATTTTTCCTGAGTATCTCAGCCCGCTGGAACTGTCGCTGGTAGGCAGGGCGCGTAACCGGGGCATCCTTGACGTTCACCTGCATGATCTCCGGCAGTGGACGAGCGATGCGCATCGGACCGTGGACGACGCCCCCTACGGTGGGGGGCCGGGCATGGTGATGCGTCCGGAGCCGTGGTGGGCGGCACTGACCGAGGTGAGCGGATCGGGCGCGGCCGGTGGCCGGCCACCGCGAATCATCGTCCCGACCCCGGTGGGCCGGCCGTTTACCCAGGCCTATGCCGACGGGCTGGCCGGCGAACCGTGGCTGGTGTTCTGCTGCGGCCGGTATGAGGGCATTGACGCACGGGTCATCGACGAGTGGGCCGACGATGAGATCTCGATCGGCGACTATGTGCTGGCCGGGGGCGAGGTCGCCACGCTGGTGATGCTGGAGGCGGTCACCCGCCTGCTGCCCGGTGTGGTTGGTAACGCCGAGTCCGTCGCGGACGACTCCTTCGCGAACGGCCTGCTGGAACCGCCGGTGTATACCCGGCCACCCGTGTGGCGCGATCGCGAGGTGCCCGCGGTGCTGCGCTCCGGTGACCATGCGGCCATCAGCCGGTGGCGCCGGGAGGCGGCGGTGCGCCGGACCACGCACCGCCGGCCAGATCTGCTGACCGGCATCGACCTGGGCCGAGACGGTGGCCCGCGCGATAGTGGGCGCCACGCGAATCCTGCCACCGACCCGGCCAGCACCGACCCGGCCGGTCGTATGGCACAGTAGGATGCGGTGTCCGGCCGTCAGTCGTCCCGACGGGAACTCCCCTGGGTGGGTGGCAGCATGGTCCACGACAGTGGATCATTTGTGGCGGTTGGCCCGCAGCTGGTTCATCCCTGTCATCCCCGCGAGAAAGCGACCGCCATGCAAACCCTGGACAGCCTCGACGCCGCGTCGCTGAGGACCGACGTCCCGCAGTTCTGGCCGGGCGACACCCTGAAGGTCCACGTTCGTGTCGTCGAAGGCAATCGCCAGCGCATCCAGGTTTTCCAGGGCGTTGTGATTCGTCGCCAGGGCGGTGGTGTTCGCGAGACCTTCACGGTCCGCAAGGTCAGCTTTGGCGTCGGGGTTGAGCGGACCTTCCCAGTCCACAGCCCGGTCGTGTCCAAGATTGAAGTCGTGACCAGTGGAGACGTGCGACGGGCGAAGCTGTACTACCTCCGTGAGCTGCGTGGCAAGGCTGCGAAGATCAAGGAAAAGCGTCGGCCGGCTGGACGCTGAGGTGTGCGTGGGTTGGCGCGAAGGTTGACCATGCGTCACCATGTCTGCGTTACCGTGCTATTGCCGGAGCAGGCCCGCGTAGGGTGGTCACTTTCCCTCCCCTGTCGGATACCACGGTGACGGTCATCAAATTCGGCCGAGGCCGGCCAACCCATGAGGTGGCGTGGTGAGTGGAGCCGAGCAGGGTCTTCCGGCTCGCTGGGACAGTGCTGTTCCGGCGAGGGCGTGTCTGATGGACGGTGGTCGATGTGGGCGATGATCCAGAAAGTGGCCCGCAAGGCGGAGAAGGTCCGGATAGCGGTGTGCTATCCGGACCGACGACAACACGGCAGGACGCTTTCTGGCATCGAGAGCAGGAGCCCGCACAGACGCGAAGCGTTCGGGTGGGGGGCGAGGCGATCGAGCATCCGTCAGACGCGCCCAGTGGCCAGAGGCCGCCTGATGATGGCTGTGGGCAGATGGCGAATGGGCAGACCGTGAAGCGGAGCGGCGATGCCAGCCCCGGCGCGCGAG
>NZ_CAKJTO010000061.1:0-27747 GCF_917627405.1 Protofrankia sp. Cj5 | reverse complement strand
ACCTTGCGGGATCCGTCGCGGGCAATAATGCTGGGGAAGACACCATGATCTCACCGGCTGACGCGTCCGGCCCGGTGGCGGGCGCCGAGCCCGCGGTCGCCGGGGATGCTCCCGTCACCGGGGGCGCCCTTGGCGAACCCCAGGCGGTCGCGATGGATCCGATCGCCGAGGAACCCACCCGGCGCGCGCGCCGGGCATTGGGCCGCAGCCGCGGGGGGAGGGGCTCGTTCGCCCGTGAGCTGCCTGTCCTCATACTGGTCGCCTTCCTGCTCGCACTGGTCATCAAGGCATTTCTCGTGCAGGCGTTCTGGATACCGACCGTCTCGATGGAACGGACCCTGCTGGTCAACGACCGGGTTCTGGTCAACAAGCTCGTCTACCGCTTCAGGGACGTCCACCGCGGTGAGATTGTCGTGTTCAACGGCGACGGCACCGGCTTCGAGCGGGCGGAGACCCTGATCGACCCGCCGAGCAACGTTGTCTCCCGTGCCGTGCGTGCGGTTCAGGGTGTGTTCGGCCTCGGTGCCCCCAGCGACAAGGACTTCATCAAAAGGGTCATCGGCGTGGCTGGTGACACGGTGGCCTGCTGCGATTCCCAGGGCCGGGTGACGGTTAACGACAAGCCCCTCGATGAGCCGTACGTCTATGAGAACAGCCCGGCTGGCTCCGGGCGCGAGTTCGCCCCGGTGAAGGTGCCTGCCGGCGAGCTGTGGGTCATGGGCGACCATCGCAGTGAGTCCTCGGATTCACGGGTGAACGGGACCATCCCGGAAAGCAAGGTTGTCGGTCGTGCCTTTGTGCGGGTCTGGCCGCTGGGGCGGATGGCGATTTTGTCTCCGCCGAACATCTTTGCCACCGCTACCGGTCTGCCGGCGGCCAGCCTCCCGGTTGCCGGCCTGGCCGCGGCTGGCGTGGTGGCGGTGGGCGGGGTCGCCGTATCGCATCGGCGATCACCGCTCGGAAGGAGCAGCCCGGGTGGCGACGGTGGATCAGCCCGGCACGGCGATCGCCCCGAGCGGCGGTCGGACCGACCCGCGCGGCGGCGACGGCGTCAGCGTCCAACCCAGCCGCCCACTGCTGTTCGCTCCGGCCAGGGCGACGATCCGGCGTGATGCCGGGCTGTGGGGGTACGAGCGTGCGCTCTGGCGCCGGGGGCTCGCGCCCGTTGCCGGGGTCGACGAGGCCGGGCGGGGCGCGTGCGCTGGTCCTCTTGTCGTCGCGGCCGTCGTTCTCCCCAAGGGCGGATCGCGAAGCATCGGCACCTTGGCCGACTCCAAACGGTTGTCCGCCCGTCTGCGCGAGCAGGTGTTCGACGACATCCTTGGTGTCGCCCAGGCGTGGACGACCGTTGTGATCGATGCATCCGAGATCGACCTGCGGGGTGTGCATGTGGCGAACATCACTGGAATGCGCCGCGCGGTGGCTCGGCTGCCGTGGCGTCCCGGGTACGTGCTGACCGATGGCTTTGCGGCGGCGGGTTTGGGAGTCGAGTCCACAGCCGTGCTCAAGGGGGATCAAGTGGTGGCCTGTGTGGCCGCCGCGTCCGTCGTTGCCAAGGTGACCAGAGATCGGATCATGAATGATCTGCACTCTGCGTACCCCGAGTATGATTTTGCGCAACACAAGGGGTATGTCACAGCAGGGCACGCCGCGGCACTGGCCGCTTACGGCCCGTGTGATCAGCATCGGATGTCGTATGTCAATGTGGCAGAAGCTCAACGCGAACGACTGTCGCGGCTGGAGGATGTCGTGACACGAACCGGGCTACGCAGCGCGACGGAGAGCGCATGAGCGCCGAAGATCTCGAGAAGTACGAGACCGAGATGGAGCTCCAGCTCTATCGCGAATATCGTGACGTCGTCGGTTTGTTTTCCTACGTCATCGAGACGGACCGTCGTTTCTATCTTGCAAACGACTATCAGATCGACGTCCGTAACAGCGCGGGTGAGGTCTTTTTTGAGCTCACTCTGCGTGATGCGTGGGTATGGGATATGTTCCGGCCGGCACGGTTCGTGAAGAACGTGCGTGTGGTGACGTTCAAGGACATCAACGTTGAGGAGCTGACCAAGGCGGAGCTCTGATTCTTGATCACCATCGAATATCGGTGATCTTTATCGTCGATATTCGGTCGCTCTGATGGTCAGCGTGCGCTGGCCGGTAGTAGCGTGTTTGAGATCGGGCTTTCGATCAGTGAGCCGCGTCCAGGCGCCCCTTGGCAAGGCGGAAGGCCGAAGCGATACCGGATGAGGTGTATCGGTGTGGCTGACAACGCAGCCAGGGGGCGCCTGGACGCGGCGAGCCGGAATGATGATCTCAAACGGACGGCGAAAGTGTCAACGGAAGCCTCGTTGGCTCCGCCCAGCCAGCGGTCCTGACCAGCCAGCGGCCCACCTCGCTGAGAGCCTGTTGTGAGGCCTGCCGCGCCGCCCCAGCCTGCATCCAGCCTGCATTGTGTGCCTTGCCGGGTGCCTGCGTTGCCGGGTGTGTGGATAACTTCAGGTTGTCCACAGAACATCATCATTGTTCGCCAATGCTCGACCCACCGATCACTCTGATCTCCACGGGCGCGTCCGTCGCCTGTGGAGGGGAGCGGGCGATGCGGGTCAAGGATGCGCTCGGGCGGTTCGGTGAGGACACCGCGGTCCGGTATCTGCTGCAAGGCGGAATGGAAATTCTCGACCGCAACTGGCGTTGCGCGGCCGGCGAGATCGATATCGTCGCCCGGGACGGTTTGTGTCTGGTGTTCTGCGAGGTCAAGACCCGTTCCAGCGACCGGTACGGGACACCTGCGCAGGCTGTGGTTGCGGGCAAGGCCGCTCGTATCCGCCGGGTGGCCGCGCAGTGGCTTCATGATCATGAACATGAGCTGGCGGTCCTGCGCTTCGACGTGGTCGAGGTGTACCGCCGCCGGGACAGCCCGATTCGGGTGGAACACCTGCGAGGGGCGTTCTGATGGCGCTCGCACGGGCGTTCAGCGTCGCCATCGTGGGGGTGCACGGCCGTCTCGTCGAGGTCGAAGCGGATCTTGCGAACGGGCTGCCGGCCTTCACTCTTGTCGGGCTGCCGGACGCGGCGCTGCACGAGGCCAGGGAACGGATCCGTGCCGCGATCGTCAACTCGGGCCAGGCCTGGCCCAGCCAGCGGATCACGGTTGGGCTGTTTCCGGCGACTCTCCCGAAGTCCGGGAGCGGGTTCGACGTGGCGATGGCCGCCGCGGTTCTCGGCGCGGCGGCCACAATCCCCCCGACATCCCTGCACGGCCGGGTGCTGCTCGGAGAACTGGCGCTGGACGGACGGCTGCGGCCCGTCCGTGGGGTGCTGCCTGCGGTGTTGGCCGCGCTCGGCGCAGGTCTCGAACGCGTGGTCGTCCCCGAGGCGAACGGCGCGGAGGCTGCCTTGGTCCCTGGGGCCGTCGTTGAACCGGTGAAGGACCTCGACTGCCTGGTGCGCCTCCTGCGCGGTGAGTTCACGCCGGGTCCACCGTCGATGATCACGATGAATTCATTGCAGGCCAGCGTCGAGGATGTCGGCGATCTTGCCGATGTGGCGGGCCAGTCCCGCGGTCGCCTGGCGGTCGAAGTAGCGGCGGCTGGCGGCCATCATCTGTTCATGCAAGGGCCGCCGGGCAGTGGCAAGACCATGCTGGCGGAGCGCCTGCCGGGGCTGTTGCCCGCGCTTGACACCGAAGCCGCTCTTGAGGTCACCGCGGTGCACTCGGTCGCAGGGCTGTTGCCGGCAGACTGCCCGCTCGTGGTCCGGCCGCCTTTTCGCAGCCCGCACCATTCAGCAACGCCGGGAGCACTCGTCGGCGCCGGTTCAACCGTGCTACGACCGGGGCTGGCCAGCCAGGCGCATCGGGGGGTCCTGTTTCTTGACGAAGCTCCCGAATTTGCTCGCCTCACCCTGGATGCATTGCGCCAGCCTCTGGAAAGCGGGGTGATCGAGCTGGCGCGGGCCCGGATCAGTGCCCGGTTTCCCGCCCGCTTCCTGCTGGTGCTGGCGGCGAACCCGTGCCCCTGCGCACGTGCGGGCGGCGCTGGGGCCAGGCTGTGTGACTGCCCGAGCCTGGTTCGCAGGCGTTATCTCTCCCGGTTGTCGGGACCGCTGCTCGATCGGGTGGATCTGCAGGTGGAGCTTGCCGCGCCGAGCCGCGCGGAGCTGCGGGCGGACTACAACTACGCGGAGACCTCCGCGGTGGTGGCCAAACGTGTCCAGAGCGCTCGTGATGCCGCTGCCTGCCGGCTGGCTGGGACACCGTGGCGTACCAGCGCCGAAATCCCCGGTCCAGCGCTTCGTCGGCTGTGGCCGCTGCCGACCAGCGTGACCCGGCTGGCAGACCGTGTCTTCGAGTCGGGTCAGCTGACCGCCCGGGGTCTTGACCGCGTCCTGCGGATTGCCTGGACGCTCGCGGACCTTGCCGGCGTGGCGTGCCCCGGACCGACGCAGCTCGGGATGGCTCTGGACCTGCGCCTGCCAGGGCGGTCACAGTGACTGTCGACGGTGAGCGGTTGGCGCGGGTCGCTCTGGCACGCGCGGTCGGGTCGGACAAGCCAGAGATCAGCATTGAGGTTGCCCGCCGCGGAGCGGCGTCGGTCTGGGCCGATCTGCGGCTCCGGCATCCCGCTGTCGACCCGGTACGGGATCTGCGCCTGCTGGACAACCTCGGCGGGCGGTTGCTCTGCCCAGGTGACGAGGAGTGGCCGTCCGTGCTGAGCGTGCTCCGCGACATGCGCGCTGCCGATGCCCGCACCGAACCGGGCGAACCGCTTGCCTTGTGGGTGTACGGAAATGGAGACCTTGGCCAACTGTGTGAGCGGGCGGTGGCGGTCGTGGGGGCGCGCGCGGCCACTCCTTATGGCACGACCGTGACCGCCGATCTTGCCTCGGGGCTGTCGGAGCGGGGCTGGACGGTGGTCTCCGGGGCGGCCTTTGGTATTGACGCGGCCGCTCACCGCGGTGCGCTGGCGGCAGGCGGGCCGACGATCGCGGTTCTTGCCGGCGGGGTCGACATCGCCTATCCACGAGCTCACACGGAGCTGCTGACGCGCATCCGCGACAACGGACTGCTGTTGAGCGAGGCCTCACCGGGTAGCCCTCCCTACCGCGGCCGTTTCCTGACCCGTAACAGGATCATCGCCGCGTTGGCCAGGGGTACGGTTCTGGTCGAGGCAGGCCATCGAAGCGGTGCCCTGAACACGGCCCGACACGCCCGGCGGCTGGGGCGTGTGGTCATGGCTGTTCCAGGACCGGTCACCAGCGCGCTGAGCGTGGGCTGTCATCGTCTGTTACGGACGCACCGTGAGCAGACTGTCTTGGTCACCGATGCCGCCGAGGTCTGCGAGGAGATCGGCGCGGTAGGTGAGCTCGCCGGATACCCGCCGGTACCGGCGGGCGTCCGTGACGGCCTTCCCGAGCTGGTCCGGCGTCTGCTCGATGTCATGCCGGCGCGGGGATCGGTGGGTGGGGCGGTGCTTGCCGAGCGGGTGGGTGAGCGGCCGGAAACCGTGCAGGCGCTGATGGGCCCTCTGGTTGTGGAGGGTTTGGTGGAGCAACGAGGCGGTGGGTATCGCCTGACGGCGTTGGGCCGAGCGCCGTCGGCTGGCGCGCCGTCTCCGCCGGACGCCGGGGAAGGAGCATGATCGTGCATTCGCTGGGGCCGCCCGTCGATGTTGACGCGGCGGCTGTGACAGGGCACGGTCGGACAGGTGGATAGTCGGTTATATGGTAGATGATATTGCTATCCGTGATGATGGAGCTACCTGGGATGCCGCGATCGGCGCATACCTGAGGTACCTGTCGACCGAGCGGAACCGGTCGGTCGAGACCATCCGCGCCTACACAGCCGATCTCCGTAATCTGTGCGACTTCGCTTGTGGCGCGGGCTGCCGTGAACTGGCGGAGCTTGACCTCGGCGTGCTGCGCGGCTGGCTCACGGCGATGCGCGCCGCCGGTGCCGCCACCGCCACCGTAGCCAGGCGAGTGTCGGTCGCCCGTGGCTTCAGCGCATTCGCGGTAAGGCGCGGCTGGCTGCCTGTGGACGTCGCCGATCGGCTCGTGAGCCCTCGGCGGTCGACGGCACTGCCAACCGTGCTGACGGCCATCCAGGCATGGGAGATGCTGGTGGCCGACCCACGGGCGGTATCAACCGGGCCTCGCCAGGATGCGCTCGACACGCGGGACAGCACGGTTGTCGAACTGCTGTATGCGACCGCCACCCGTGTCAGTGAACTGTGCGGTCTTGATCTTGATGATGTTGATGACGAACGGCGACTCGTGCGGGTGGTGGGCAAGGGCGGGCGTGAGCGGGCAGTGCCTTTCGGCGTGCCCGCGCGGCGTGCGCTGCGAGCATGGCTCGACATCGGCCGGCCGGTACTCGCGGTGCCCGGTAGCGGCCGGGCGCTGTTCCTCGGCGCCCGCGGGCGCCGGCTGGACCCGCGAACGGTCCGGCGTATCCTGAGCGCTCGGGCCGCGGCTCACAGCGCCCGGCCGGTGACCCCCCATGGCCTTCGGCACTCCGCCGCCACCCATCTGCTGGAGGGCGGTGCCGATCTGCGTTCAGTGCAGGAGCTGTTGGGGCACGCGAGTCCCGCGACCACGCAGATCTACACCCATGTGACGCCGGAGCGGCTTCGCGCGGCGTTTGACCAGGGGCACCCGCGGGCCTGACAGCGGCAACCGGGTCGGTAGGTGGGTTCAACCGACCGGTAGCAGCCTGGGATGACGACGCGGCAGCAGGCTGAGTGGATTGCGGTAGAGCGGCCCATCGAGCAGGCCCCAGTGCAGACAGGCGCCGGCGGGACAACCGGGATGTCCCCCGACGAGCCGGCCGATGATCTCGCCGGAGGCCACCGACCGGCCTGCGGGGACAACCGGGGTGACCGGCTCGTAGGTCGTTCGCAGCGACCCGTGATTGATCGTGATAACACCGCGTCCGGCAATCATGCCAGCGAACGAAACGGTTCCCGACGCTGCGGCGCGCACCTGCGCACCTACCGTGCTCACCAGGTCGACACCGCGATGGCCCGGACCGTAAGGCGTGACAGGCGGTTCGAAGTCCCGGCCAATGATCAGAGGGCCGTCCAGCGGCGTACGCCAGTGTGATGTCGGCAGGCCCCGCACAGCGGGTGCCGGTGATATCGGGCCCGCGCCGATGGTGGTCACGTTAGATGGTGATGGTGGGGACAGTGACGGTGGGGACGGTGAGGTTGCCGCCAGGGCACGGAAATCAGCTGCCGCATGCGGCCATTTGGTGACAGCGAAGGCGGCCAGCACGGCCACGACGAGGATGAGAGCTCGATAGCGGGACGGCGGGATCATGGCGTTCCTTGTGGTCTGTGGTCTGTGGTCTGTGGGCGTCGGGCGGGCGCGGTTGCCCTGGCTGCCACGCTGCCCGCGCCGGAGCTTCCGGTCACGCCTGGGATGACGCCTGTGGACAACCCGCCGAGAAGCGCGGTGCGGGTGGGCGTAGGATCGAAGGCACGGCTCGTGCCGTCGAGCTGAATCCACGCGCCCTTTCTCCGCCCGCCTTCCCGGCATGGCGGGGAAGGCTTCCTCGGTCCGCCGTTCCCGCGGTGGTAGGGGCCAGCAGGGCGTCAGGGGCCCCGGTCGCCGGTCGGGGCCTGCAACCGAGGTGCGCCGGTCCGCCTGGCGCAGGAAGGGAGCGACTAGCCATGGCTGTCGTCACCATGAAGCAGTTGCTTGAAAGCGGCGTCCACTTCGGGCACCAGACAAAGCGCTGGAATCCGAAGATGAAGCGCTTTATCTTCACCGAACGCAATGGCATCTACATTATCGATCTGCAGCAGACGCTGTCCTACATCGACCGCGCCTATGATTTCGTGAAGGAGACCGTCGCCCACGGCGGTACGGTCCTGTTCATCGGCACCAAGAAGCAGGCCCAGGAAGCCATCGAAGAGCAGGCACAGCGGGTCGGTATGCCTTATGTCAAGGAGCGCTGGCTCGGCGGGATGCTGACGAACTTCTCGACGGTCTACAAGCGCCTCCAGCGGCTGAAGGAGCTTGAGGAAATCGAGCTGACCGGCGGCACGGAGGTCCGGACGAAGAAGGAACAGCTTGTTCTTTCCCGTGAGAAGGCCAAGCTTGAGCGCACCCTCGGTGGTATACGCGATATGGCCCGTGTGCCGAGCGCGGTCTGGGTTGTCGATACGAAGAAGGAGCACATCGCCGTCGGCGAAGCGCGCAAACTGGGGATTCCGGTGGTGGCGATTCTGGACACCAACTGTGATCCAGATGAGGTCGACTACCCGATTCCCGGTAATGACGACGCCATTCGCAGCGCGACCCTGCTCACTCGGGTGGTGGCCGATGCGGTGGCGGACGGGCTGCGCTCCCGCGCGGGCGGATCGACGTTGATGGACGACAAGCCCGACGTGCCCACCGGGGGAGAGCCGCTGACCGCCTGGGAGGAAGAACTTCTGCGTGGCCGGGATGCGGTGGCGGTGGCCGAGCCTGCGGCGGCGACCGCATCCACCGAATCCGCAACGGCTGAACCAGCGTCCGAGCGGAAGGCCGACCACGAGCGCAACGGAGCGGGCCAGATTGATTCCGACACCGTCACCGCGGTGGGTGCTGCCGCGGTTCGGGTCTGAGAAGATCTAAAAGATACCCTTCCGTGCTCGGCGGCTTCGGCCTAGGGCGTGTCTGATGGATCGTCGATCGCTTCACCCCTCGCCCGAACGCTTCGCGTCCGCGCGGGTCCCTGCACTCGATGCCCAGCGAGTGTCCTGGCGCATTGCTGCCCCGGCCGCTTTGTGTGCCGCCCAGGGGCGCTGGCTCGTCGGTCCGGACAGGACACCGCTGTCCGGACCTCCGCCGCTGCGCGGGTCGCTGCCTGGATCCTTGCCCACCTTGACCACCATCCATCAGATATGCCCCAGCGGACCGACGGTTTTTGAGAAGTGATCGCGAAACGGGGCCGGCGCGCCGGCGATGACGGCCTGGCGGTGCTGGCCCCGCGAATACGCCAGCCCATGAGCCCCAGCCACCAACAGCCACCAGTAGCCAGACGGAACGAGAAGAACACCATGGCAGAGATCACAGCCGCTGACATCCGCAAGCTCCGGGAACTGACCGGCGCTGGCATGAGCGACGTCAAGAAAGCGCTCGTCGAGAACGACGGCGACTTTGAGAAGGCCAAGTCGTGGCTGCGAGAGAAGGGCCTGGCACAGGTTGCCAAACGGGCCGGGCGCAGTGCGTCGAACGGTCTGGTCGACTCCTATCTGCACAAGACCGACCCGCAGCTGCCGCCTACTATCGGTGTTCTGCTGGAACTGAGGTGCGAGACCGACTTCGTTGCCAAGACCGATCAGTTCAAGCAGCTCGGGCGTGACATCGCGCAGCACATCGCGGCGGCCGACCCGCTCTACGTGACCGCGGAACAGATCCCGAACGAGGTCATCGAGCAGGAAAAGAAGATCTACGAGGCCACCGCGCGCGAGGATGGTAAGCCCGAGGCAGCCCTCCCGAAGATTGTCGAAGGCAAACTGAACGGTTACGTGAAGTCGGTGGTCCTGCTTGAGCAGCCCTGGGTCCGGGATGGTAAGATCACCATCCGCGCGCTGCTCGAACAGGCTGCCTCAGCTCTTGGTGAAAAGATTGAGATTGGTCGTTTCGCCCGTTTTAACGTCAAGCAGAGCTGACCGTACTTCCCGCCGCGTGCAGGCGAACGGGCCGGATGCGCGGCCTGAGATGTTCCCGCGTGCGGAGGTGAGGCAGACTGGCCGGCAGTGCACATCCACCGGCCGATGATCGTGGCTGACGGCGAGGGGGCCGATCGTGACCGATAACGCCAGCAGGGATGCAGACGCTCCAGCCGGTCGTGAGTTGGCGGCGGTGCGCTGGCATCGTGTGCTGCTGAAGCTGTCCGGTGAGGCGTTTGCCGGGGGCGAACCCCTCGGCATCGATCCGGACACGGTGGCCACCATCGCGCGCCAGATCGCGGAGGCGAGCCGGACAGGCATTGAGGTCGCGGTCGTGGTCGGTGGCGGCAACATGTTCCGTGGCCAACGCCTTGCCGAGCGTGGTGTCGACCGTGCCAGGGCCGACTACATGGGGATGCTCGCCACCGTGATCAACTGTCTTGCCCTGCAGGATGTCCTGGAGCGTCAGGGAGTCGTGACGCGGGTGCAGACGGCGATCGCCATGGGTCAGGTCGCCGAGCCTTACCTGCCTCTGCGGGCCATCCGGCACCTGGAGAAGGGCCGTGTTGTCATCTTCGGGGCGGGGCTGGGCGCGCCGTTCTTCTCCACGGATACCACCGCCGCGCAACGGGCTCTGGAGATCAAAGCACAGGCTGTCCTCAAAGCGACCAAGGTCGACGGCGTCTACGACGCGGATCCCACGACGAATCCCCACGCGGTTCGGTTTGATTCGCTCGTCTACGGCGAGGTGCTGGCTCGTGGGCTGAAGGTCATGGACGCTACGGCCATCAGCCTGTGCATGGACAATCGGCTGCCGATCATGGTTTTCGACCTGCTGACGGAGGGGAACATCCTGCGGGCCGTCCGCGGTGAGAAGATCGGCACTCTGGTCAGTGTGGACGAGGGCGGAACGGAAGGATGATGGTGATCGACGACGTGCTCCTCGAGGCCGAGGAGAAAATGGAGAAGGCGGTCCTGGTCGCGAAGGACGACTTTGCCAACATCCGGACGGGGCGGATCACTCCTTCGGTGTTCTCGAAGGTTCTCGTCGACTACTACGGCGCGCCGACGCCCGTGAGCCAGCTGGCCTCCTTCCACATACCAGAGCCGAGAATGGTGATCATTACGCCGTACGACAAGGGGTCACTGGCAGCTGTCGAAAAGGCGGTCCGCGACTCCGACCTCGGGGTGAACCCGAGCAACGACGGGACGATTATCCGTTGCGTCTTTCCCGAGCTCTCCGAGCAGCGCCGACGGGACCTCGCCAAGGTCGCGCGCACCAAGGCGGAGGATGCGAAGATCAGCATTCGTAACGTCCGCCGGCATGCCAAGGAGGCGATCGATCGTATCGTCCGCGACGGCGATGCGGGTGAGGACGAGGGCCGGCGCGCGGAGAAGGACTTGGACGAGGCAACGCATCGCTATGTCGGTCAGGTGGACGAGCTGCTGCGACACAAGGAGTCGGAGCTGTTGGCGGTCTGATCGACATTGGCAGGCACTCTCCGTTGTCCGTTGCCGTGAGCCGAACACGTTCCAGGGCGATATCGCCAGCACTCATGTGGCCGAGGACCCGGTGACGGGGGTCGAGCACGTGACCCGTGAGCCCGCGACGCGTCGGGTGCGAGCGGGGCGGGACCTTCCCGCGGCGATCGTGGTCGGTGTCATACTGGCATTGATCATTATTGTGCCTCTGTTCACGTTGCGCCCGCTATGGATCGCCGTCATCTGCACAGCTGTCGCGGCCGGCATGTTTGAGCTGGTCAGGGCGTTCCGGCTGAGCGGGCGCACGATTGCCTTGCCACCGCTCGCGGTGGGAACGGCGGCCATGCCGGTGGTGGCTTACCTCACCGGTACATCCGGCCTGGTGCTGGCCCTGGCAATAACGATCTTTGCGGCGACGGCCTGGCGGCTCGCGTATTCCGGCGATCATCTGTTTGCGGATGTCGCGGCTGCTGTCTTCTGCGTGGCGTACGTAGGTCTTCCAGCCGGTTTCGCGGCCCTGCTGACCAGCCCACCGGACGGGCCCCGGCGGATGGTCGCGTTTCTGGCGACCGCTGCCGCCAGCGACATCGGCGGCTACACCGCCGGCGTGCTTTCGGGCGGGCGGCACAAGCTCGCTCCGACGGTGTCCCCGGGTAAATCCTGGGAGGGTTTTGCCGGTTCCGTCGTCGTCTGCGTGCTTGTCGCCGCTGTTTCGATGGCCTGGCCGCTGCACGCGGCGCTCTGGCAGGGCGCGGTGCTCGGTGTCGCGATCGCCTGTACGGCGACCATCGGTGACCTGGGTGAGTCGTTGCTCAAGAGGGACATCGGTATCAAGGACATGGGTTCGCTGCTGCCCGGCCACGGCGGAATCATGGACCGGCTGGACTCGGTGCTGTGCGCGGCACCCGTTGCCTGGCTGCTGATCAGTGCCTTCGCGCCGCGCCCGTGACCTGGCAGACTGGACAGGCCATGACCGCTTCCCCCACCGCCTCGGCAGCGCTGCCGCTGGTCCGCTCCGCGCGGGCGCGGCCGCCCCGCCATCTCGCCGACCTCACCACCGAACAGCGGCGTGAGCTGGCCGTCTCCCTGGGCGAGCCGGCCTTCCGGGCAGACCAGGTCTCCCGCCACTACTTCGCCAGACAGCTGTGCGCCGACGATGTGGAGGCGATGACGGATCTTCCGGCGGTGTCCCGCGCCGCGCTTGTCGAGGCACTGCTGCCGACGCTGCTGACGCCGGTGAAGGTCACCACCTGCGATGCTGGAGACACCCGTAAGACACTGTGGCGGGCTTTTGACGGTGTACTGATCGAATCGGTTCTGATGCGCTATCCCGGCCGCAGCACGGTCTGCGTGTCCAGCCAGGCCGGGTGCGGAATGGGCTGCCCGTTCTGCGCGACCGGCCAGGGCGGGCTCACGCGTAACCTGTCCACGGCCGAGATCGTGGAGCAGGTGGTCGCGGCGGGACGGACGCTCGTCCGCGGAGAGCTTGCCGGTGATCCGGCCCGGCTGTCGAATGTCGTGTTCATGGGTATGGGAGAGCCGTTGGCCAACTATGCCACTGTGATCGCCGCGGTGCGGATCCTCAGCGACCCGGCACCGGCGGGCCTGGGCCTGTCGGCTCGCTCCATCACGGTGAGCACGGTCGGACTTGTGCCGGCGATCCGCCGCCTGGCCACGACGGGTCTGCCGGTGACGCTGGCGGTTTCCCTGCACGCTCCTGACGACGAGTTGCGTGATCGCCTTGTTCCGGTGAACAGGCGCTGGCCGGTGGCGGAGGTACTTGCCGCGGCCTGGGGGTACGCCGAGGCGACCGGGCGCCGGGTGAGCATCGAGTACGCACTGATCGATGGTGTCAACGACCAGCCGGAACGCGCTGATGCCCTGGCCGGCCTCCTCGCCGGCAGGCTCGTGCACGTCAACCTGATCCCCCTCAACCCAACCCGCGCGGTGTCCTGGCAGGCCAGCGAACGGCGTCGCGAGCGGGAGTTCGTCCGTCGGCTACGCCAGCGGGGCATCGCCGCGACTGTACGTGATACCAGAGGGCGCGACATCGCGGCGGCGTGTGGACAGCTGGCGGCTGGCGAGCCGGACCGGAGCGACAGTGCCACCGGGTGACCGTCGCTCGTCCCGCCGATCTGTCTCCCGGAGTAACCGTAACCCGCGTTGGGTTTCGATGACCGGCGCGGCCGGGGCTATTCTGATCGTCATCGGCCTGGTCCTCTATTTCAGCGGCGACAGTGGCTCGCGGACCCAGGCGGGGCAGGCTGGCACAGGCACGTCCAACGGGGGCACCGCCGCGGGCAGCGCCGGCACTGCCCTGGGGACCTCCGGCGCAGCCGGGTCACCCCACGCTGTGCCGGCGTCGCCAACCGTTGTGAGCGGATGTGTGACCGGCAGGACCATCGCGGCCGGATCGAGTCAGCAGTCGGTCCGGGTCGGGGCAGATACCCGGACGTATCAGCTGGCGGTGCCTGCCACCGATGCCCACACCAAGGCGCTGCCGCTCGTCCTCGCCTTCCACGCCTTCGGCGAGGATGCGTCCGCGCTGGAGCGCTATGCCCACCTGGCGCAGATCGGTAACGCGGAAGGTTATGTGGTTGTCGCCCCGCAGGGTGCCAACGATCGGTGGAACTTCGTGCGCAGGGCCACCATCGGGCCGGACGATGTGGCATTCGTGTCCGCGATCATCAATGATCTGACCGCCCGGATGTGCCTGGACAACCGCAAAGTGTTCGCCACCGGTTTTGCCGATGGTGCCGACATGGCGGTTACGGCTGCCTGTGCCCTGCCGGGGACCTTCGCCGCGATTGTGCCGGTTGCCTTCGCCGTCATGCCCACCAGCTGTCCCACGCCCGGCTCGAGCCTACTGGCGATCAATGGCACCAGCGACCCGGTGACACCACTGGAAGGCGGGGGAGCGGATCGTCCCGCCCCCTTCGATGGCACCCAGGCACAGCCGATGCAGGCCCGTCTTGATCGTTATGCCGGATTCATGGGCTGCGGGCCGGCGAACACATGGACGCGCGACACCACCGCGCTTCGGCGGCTGGTGTTCACCGCCTGCCCCGCTGGCCGTGATGTGGGTCTACTGGCGGCCGTGGGCGGCGGCCACATGTGGCCCGATCCGGACGCTGACCCGCCTAAGGGCGCGACGCGGTCGCAGTTCAGCGCCACCGAGGTCGCCCTGGCCTTCTTCCGCGGGCATCCGACGCCCACGCCGGCCACCCAGGCGCCGGCCACCCAGGCGCCGGCCACCCAGGCGCCGGGTAGCACCGGCGCGTCCTCCAGCGCTACCGAAGCATCCCGCCAATAGTCCCTCCGCGAATCAACGGATACGGGGCCTCCCATTCCCCGAGAACATGTGATAACGGTGCGTATTTTCATGATGGCAGCGTGTCGGTGTATATGGGGGCGTGCCGCATACCTGCTCACGCGGAGTCATTGGTTTTTGGTGAATTTCGCCTATTCAGGTTGAGGTCGGCCTGACTATGGCAAAGAACACTTTATCGGTGACCACTGTCCTCTTTCCGGCGCGGGAGTCCTGCCCAGGCGGGGCCAGGTGTCGGGTGGCGAACACGTGTCGGCGTGGCGTCCGGGCGCCTGCGACAATGGTCGACGTGGTCGAGACGCCGCTGCCGCGCGAGGTTGTCCTGCTTGGTTCGACTGGTTCCATCGGAACCCAGGCCATTGATGTGGTGAAACGCAATCCCGACCGGTTCCGCGTCGTCGCGCTGACCGGCGGTGGGGCAAGGGTTGACCTGCTGGCTGCTCAGGCCCTTGAGCTGGGTGTCGAGGCGGTTGGCGTAGCCCGGGCCTCCGCAGCGCAGGATCTCCAGCTCGCCTTCTACGCGGAGGCCTCCCGGCGGGGCTTCCGTAAGGGCGAGTACGCCATCCCGAAGATCCTGACCGGGCCGGAAGGGGCCACGGAGATCGCCGCGTGGCCCGCCGACGTCGTCCTCAACGGCATCACCGGGTCGGTCGGCCTCGCGCCCACGCTCGCCGCGCTGCGGGCTGGCCGTACGGTGGCCCTTGCCAACAAGGAGTCACTGGTCGCCGGTGGCCCCCTGGTGCTGGATGCGCTGGACGGCGACCCCTCCCGGCTGGTCCCGGTGGATTCCGAGCATTCGGCGCTTGCCCAGTGCCTGCGGGGCGGCCGGGCCGAGGAGGTTCGTAAACTTGTCCTCACCGCCAGCGGGGGGCCCTTTCGGGGCCGTTCCCGCGCTGAACTGGGCCAGGTGACAACAGAGCAGGCGCTGGCGCACCCCACCTGGGACATGGGGCCGCTTGTTACGATCAACTCGGCCACCCTCATGAACAAGGGTCTCGAGCTGATCGAGGCGCATCTGTTCTTCGGGGTGCCCTATGACGACATCGACGTTGTCGTCCACCCGCAGTCGCTGGTGCACTCGATGGTCGAGTTCGTCGACGGGTCGACGTTGGCGCAGGTTTCCCCGCCGGACATGCGCCTGCCGATCGCCCTTGCCCTGGGATGGCCCGATCGGATACCCGATGCACAGGCCCCGATGGACTGGCGGCGCGCCCAGTCGTTGACCTTCGAGCCCGTGGACGCGGTCGCGTTTCCGGCGATCGATCTCGCCCGTGAGGCCGGGCGTCGTGGTGGGACGGCGCCCGCCGTTTTCAACGCCGCCAATGAGGAGGCCGTGGCGGCCTTCCTCGGGCACCGCCTGCCGTTCGTGCGCATTGTCGATGTTGTGGCCGAAGTGGTCACGGCGCATACGGTGGTGCAACATCCGAGCCTCAACGAGGTGTTGAGTACGGAGCAGGAGGCGCGTGAACAGGTGCGTGCCATCATCGATCAAGGAGTTGATCGAACAGTGATGCCTTCGTGACACTGAGGTACAACGCGAGATTCTCCAGCGCTGTGATCGGGGTGTGATCGCACCATGACCAACGCGATTGGTATCGTCGCGTTTGCCTTGGCCCTGATCGTCTCCATCGTTCTCCATGAAGCCGGCCACTTTGTGACGGCTCGTCACTACGGCATGAAGGCATCGAAGTTCTTCGTCGGGTTCGGCCCGACGCTGTGGTCCCGTACTCGGGGTGAGACCGAGTATGGGATCAAGGCGCTTCCGGCCGGGGGATTCGTCAAGATCGAAGGGATGACCCCACTCGAGGAGATTGATCCGGCTGACGCCGATCGGGCTTTCCACAGCCGGCCAGCACGCCAGCGGGCGGTGGTGTTGGCGGCGGGGTCGTTCATGCACTTCGTCATCGCCATTGTGCTGATCTACAGTGTGCTGCTGCTGCTCGGGACCATGCGTCCCAGCGATAACAAGGTCGGCCGGACGGTCTGCGTGCCAGTGAGTGGCCCGTGTGCCCCGCAGGCGTCGGTAGGGCCAGCCGAGCTGGCTGGTGTGCGCGTCGGCGATCGGGTCGTGAGCTTCGACGGGACGCCGATCCGGGACTGGGCGCAGTTCACCCGCCTCATTCGTGATCATGGTCCGGGGTTCGCGACCCTCGTTGTCGACCGGGGCGGTCAGATCCTCACACTACGGCCCGAGCTGGTCTCGGTCCGTCGTGACCGTCAGACCGGGCTGGCGGGCAATGATCAGGTCGGGGCAATCGGCATTGCGCAGGGCGTCGACGTTGTGCGTTACAACCCGGTTTCGGCCATCCCGAGAACCGCGCGCATCCTCGGCGGTGGCGTCACCGGGATGTACGACACGTTGGTCCACCGGCTGGGTGACCTCACGAACCTCTTCGGCAAGGACCGGAACGCAAACGGTCTGGTCGGCGTGGTCGGCGCGGCACGGGCCGGCGGTGAACTGCTGTCGGCGCAGGACGTTTCCGTCGGCCAGCGGATAGGTGACTTCCTCGTGCTGGTGGCCGGGGTCAACCTGGCGGTCGGCCTGTTCAACCTGCTACCGCTGTTCCCGCTGGACGGCGGACACCTGGCGGTTCTCGGCTTCGAGCAGGCGCGGCACGGAGCGCGCCGGCTGACCGGTTACCGGGGGCCGGTGAAACGGGTCGACCTCGTGAAACTTCTGCCCGCGGCATACGCCATGGTTGCGTTCTTCGTTGTCCTGAGCTTGCTCATTCTGTCCGCCGACATTGTCAATCCGATCAGTTTCAACTAGGGCCTGTCTGATGGATCTTCGATCGCGCGGATCGATGCTCAGCAGGCGCCCCACCGCGTTGTCGTCGTCACCGGTAGAACACCACTATCGGCTCCTCCTCCGCCTTGCGGACCACCTGCTGGATCACCACCCGCATCGACCGATATCCATCGGACAGGCCTTGGCGCCTGTTGCGCCGGGCGGTTGCGTGCCCGCGCGACACGCGGACAGCGGGTCCCGTACGGCGAAGGAGGAGTTGGTGGCCAAAGAGCGTGCGATCATAATTTTTTTCGCGCGCCCGGTGGTTCCCAAGAGTCTCTGGTGGTTGAGGAGTATGTGATCATATTTTTGCGCCCGGCGGTGCCGAGGGCCTAGATGGTGGCCTGCTGTCAGCGACACCGCGTCCTCCGGCGTTGGCCAGTACCGCATGACCTTCCGTCCAGCTTCCATCCAGCTTCCGAGCATCGACACGCCAGTGAGGACATCGTGACAATAACTCTCGGCATGCCCGAAGCGCCGGCCATCCCGCTCGTCACCCGGCGTCGTAGCAAGCAGATCCAGGTCGGCAGCGTGCCGGTCGGTGGGGACGCGCCGGTCTCCGTCCAGTCCATGACCACGACGCTCACGTCCGACGTCAACTCCACGTTGCAGCAGATCGCGCAGCTGACCGCGGCCGGCTGTCAGATCGTGCGGGTGGCTGTCCCCAGCCAGGACGATGCCGACGCGCTGGCCGCCATCGCGAAGAAGTCGCCGATCCCGGTGATCGCGGACATCCACTTCCAGCCGAAGTACGTTTTCGCCGCGATCGATGCGGGTTGCGCGGCGGTCCGGGTCAACCCCGGCAACATCAAGACATTCGACGACAAGGTCGGGGAGATCGCTCGCGCCGCTTCCGCCGCGGCCACGCCTATCCGGATCGGCGTGAACGCGGGCTCGTTGGACAAGCGTCTGCTGGCCAAGTACGGCCGGGCGACCCCGGAGGCGCTGGTGGAGTCGGCGCTGTGGGAGTGCTCCCTGTTCGAGGAGCACGGTTTCACCGATATCAAGATTTCCGTCAAGCACCATGATCCAGTTGTGATGATCCAGGCGTACCGGTTGCTTGCGCAACGTTGTGACTACCCGTTGCATCTGGGGGTCACCGAGGCTGGGCCGGCCTTCCAGGGCACCATCAAGTCGGCGGTGGCCTTTGGCGCGTTGCTCGCGGAGGGCATCGGTGACACGCTGCGGGTGTCGCTGTCCGCGCCTCCCGTTGAGGAGGTCAAGGTCGGCATCGGGATCCTTGCGTCCCTGGGGCTGCGTCAGCGCAGCTTGGAGATTGTTTCGTGCCCGTCCTGCGGCCGGGCGCAGGTCGACGTCTACAAACTGGCGGAAGAGGTCACCGCCGGACTGGAGGGAATGACGGTGCCGCTTCGGGTCGCCGTCATGGGCTGCGTGGTGAACGGACCGGGTGAGGCCCGTGAGGCTGATCTCGGCGTGGCCTCGGGTAACGGCAAGGGTCAGATTTTTGTCCGGGGCAAGGTTGTCAAGACCGTTGCTGAGGCGCAGATCGTCGAGACTCTGATCGAGGAAGCCATGCGGCTGGCCGAGCAGATGGAGGCTGATGGGGCGGCATCCGGCGAGCCTTCGGTGTCGGTCGGGTAGTTCCCGGCGATTGTGATCATGGGCCTTCCGCTGCGCTCCGCTCCCACCCGTCTACTCGACGATCACGACCTGCCCGCGGTACGGGAGGTGCTCGCGCGTAACCCGGTCGCGGACGTCTTCGTCGCCTCCCGGGTGGAGACATGCGGGCTCGCCCCCTGGCGGTTGGGCGCGCAGATGTGGGGCCATGTGGTGGACGGCCGCTTGACCGCGGTGTGTTACTCAGGCGCGAACCTCTGGCCTGTCGCGGCGGGTCCGGCTTCGGCGAAGGCGTTTGCCGACCGGGCTCGCCGTCAGGGCCGTCGATGTTCCTCGATCGTCGGCGTGGCGGATGCGGTCCAGCTCATGTGGCGGTACCTGGAACCGGCCTGGGGACCAGCCCGTGAGGTCCGGGCGGACCAGCCACTGTTGGTGATCTCCGAATCCCCCGCGGTGGCTCCTGACCCCGCCGTGCGCCCTGTCCGTCCTGACGAGCTGGATCTCCTGCTGCCGGCGTGCGTGGCGATGTTCACCGAGGAGATCGGAGTGTCTCCGGTACTTGTCGACGGCGGGGCGCTCTACCGGGCCAGGGTCGCCGAGTTTGTCAGCCGGCGCCGTTCCTTTGCCCGCATCGAAGACGGACGGGTCGTGTTCAAGGCCGAGATCGGCGCGGTGGCTGGAGACGTCTGCCAGATTCAGGGCGTGTGGGTGGCTCCTGAGCTACGGGGCAGAGGGCTCGGGGCAGCAGGCACCGCGAGCGTGGTGGCGATCGCTCAGGCTACCCTCGCGCCCGTGGTCAGCCTCTATGTCAACGAGTTCAATCACGCTGCGCGCCGAGCTTATGAACGGATCGGTTTCCACCGGGTCGGGACCTTCGCGTCGATCCTGTTCTGAGCTGTCATCGGCGCCTTTTGACCTGCTCCTGGGTCTGGCGTGGTGGCCCTTCCTCTGGCATGCTCAGTTTTCCGACTAGTTCGATCGGTTTGCATGGCGTCGTGAGGCGCCCTTGCCGTGAGACAGCACATATGGGGGAAGACTGATGTCATCGAGGAGGCTGTGGCGTCGAATCACGCCACTGCTCGCGGCCGGCGCGCTGGCGTTGGCGGCAACGGCCTGCTCGAGTGGGGGGAACGACGCCAGCGTGGCGACAGCGAGCTCGGCTGCCGCTCCGACGGGAACGCTGCGGCTCGGTTACTTTCCGAACCTCACTCACGCAGCCGCTATCTACGGTCTTGATCAGGGAATCTTCGCCGCCAAGCTCGGCGCGGGAGTGAAGATTGAGACCTCGACGTTCAATTCGGGCACCCAGGAGGCCGAGGCGATCCTCTCCGGTGCGCTTGACGCTGGATACATCGGGCCCAATCCCGCGGTCAACACCTTCGTCAAATCCAAGGGCGCGGCGCTGCGCATCATCTCGGGTGCGACCTCCGGCGGGGCTGGCCTGGTGGTGAAGAGCGGCATCACCTCGGTCGACCAGCTGCGCGGTAAGGTCATCGCCAGCCCTGGTCTGGCCAACACCCAGGATGTGGCGCTGCGGTACTACCTCAAGCAGCACGGCCTGGCCACCGACAAGAACGGCGGCGGCGACGTCCAGATCCGCCCGCAGGATAACGCGGTGACGGTGGATGCCTTCAAGTCAGGCGCCATAGACGGGGCCTGGGTACCCGAGCCCACCTTGTCCAGGATGGTCGCCGATGGCGGCAAACTGCTGGTGGACGAGGCCTCGCAGTGGCCTGACGGCAAGTTCGTCACCACCTTGCTGGTTGTGCGCACCGATTACGCGCAGAGCCACCCCGAGATCGTCAGGCGCTTGGTGGCGGCGAACGTCGCCTCGATCGACGCGCTGGGCGCGGACCCGGCCAAGGGCCAGCAGGTCACCAATCAAGGGCTGGCGAAACTTTCCGGCAAGCCGTTGGCGGATACAGTGATCGCGCCGGCATGGCAGCGGCTGACATTCACGCCCGACCCGGTCGCGTCATCGCTTGTCACTTCGGCCGATCATGCACAGGAGCTGGGCCTGACGACCAAGGCCAACCTGGACGGAATTTTCGATCTGACTACTCTGAATGCCCTGTTGAAAACGCAGGGCAAGGATTCGGTGGCGTCGAAGTAGAAGTAGATCCGGTTGGGTAACAGGGGGAGAAGATTCCGTGACCGCTGTCATTGACGCAAGCGCGGTACGGATCGACGGTGTGAGCCGGGCCTTCGGGTCCGGCCCACACCGCGTCCAGGCGCTTGACAATGTTTCCTTCAACGTCCGCCCGGGGGAGTTTGTCTGCCTGCTGGGCGCTTCCGGCTGCGGTAAGTCGACCCTGCTGGGCATTCTCGCCGGTATTGACCGACCCAGTTCCGGCGGCGTCGACGTCGGCGGGCGCAAGGTCGGTCTGATGTTCCAGGATTCGGCCTTGCTGCCCTGGCTCACCGCGGGGGGAAACATCGCCCTCCCGATGAAGATCCGGGGCGTTCCCCGGGCTGATCGCGCTAGCCGGGTCGAGGAGCTGCTGGCCATGGTTCGCCTTGCGGGTCTCGCGGACAAGCGTCCGCACGAACTTTCCGGCGGGATGCGCCAGCGGGTCAGCCTGGCTAGGGCGTTCGCCCAGGATGCCGACGTCTTGTGCATGGACGAGCCCTTCGGCGCGCTCGACGCGATGACGCGGGACCTGTTGCATGACGAGCTGGAGCGGATCTGGCGCGAGACCGGAGTCACCGTCCTGTTCGTCACCCATGACGTGCGGGAGGCAGTGCGGCTGGGGGACCGCATCGTGCTGCTGTCGAGCCGGCCGGGGCGGGTGGCCGAGATCTTCGACGTCGGGATCGACCGCCCCCGCCGTATTGACGCGCCGGAGGTCGCGGCGCTGGCCGTGACGATCACTGCTCGGCTGCGGGCGGAGGTGAGTCGCCATGGCCGCTGAGACGACCATCGAATCCGATGTGTTCCGTGTCTCCCGGAACGCATCCACCGACGTGGCCCTCGCTGGTCTGGACGCCCTTGACACCGGCCAGGCGCCCAGGCGCCCGCTCGCCTTGCGGATATGGTCGGCGACCTGGCCGAAGCTGGGAGCCGTCGCGATTTTCCTGTTGTTGTGGCAGGCCCTGGTCTGGAGCGGCTGGAAACCGTCCTACGTACTGCCCGGCCCGGATGAGGCGTTGCCGGAGCTCGGGCGCCGGGTCACAAGCGCCGACTTCTGGTCGGCATTCGCCCGCACCATGCAGCGTGCCTTCGTCGGGTATGCGTTGGCGGTCCTGATCGGCGCGGCGGTGGGGCTGGCCGTGTCCCGGTTCACGCTGCTGCGGAGCGCGGTCGGCTCGTTCATCACCGCGTTGCAGACCATGCCCTCGATCGTCTGGTTCCCGCTGGCGATCCTGCTGTTCAGGCTCACTGAATCAGCGATCCTCTTTGTTGTCGTGCTCGGTGCGGCACCGTCGGTCGCCAACGGTGTCATCAGTGGTATCGACTATGTTCCGCCGCTGCTGACCAGAGCCGGTCACACCATGGGCGCACGTGGCCTGAAGCTCTACCGGTTCGTGGTGGCACCGGCGGCGCTGCCGTCGGTGGTGGCTGGGCTGAAACAGGGCTGGGCGTTCGCCTGGCGGAGCCTGATGGCTGGTGAGCTGCTGGTCATCGTGCCCGGCCACCCGTCCATCGGCTCGGATCTGGAGAACAGCCGTCAGTTCCTGGAGGCGACCGGTGTGATCGCATCCATGCTGACAATCTTCATTATCGGAGTTCTGGTGGACGCCGCGTTCAACGCCGTGGACCGTCGGATGCGCGCCCGCCGGGGGCTCCTGCCCGAACAGTCACGCTGAGGCAGGGCAGGACCCGTCTCGGCAGCAGGGAGGAGGGGTGGCCCCGAGGGGCCCAGCTATGTGGAGCGCGCTAGGACTATGGCCGGCAAGATGGAGACATGCAGATCTCCGCACGAGCTGACTATGCCCTGCGCGCGTTGCTGACACTGGCAGCTTCCGACGGGGAGCTCGTGAAGGGCGAGAGCCTGGCGACCGCGCAGGACCTGCCGCTGCGGTTCCTGGAGAACATCCTCACCGATCTCCGCCGGAGCGGCTTGGTGGCGAGCAGGCGTGGCGCTGACGGTGGTTACCAGCTCTGTCGGCCAGCGGGTGAGATCACCATCGCGATGGTGATCCGAGCGACCGACGGCCCGCTGGCGAGCGTACGGGGCCGCCGGCCGGAGGACGCGGCGTACGAGGGCGCGGCCAAGCACCTCCAGGATGTGTGGATCGCGGTACGGGTCAGCCTGCGGCGGGTGCTGGAGGAGGTCACACTGGCCGATGTCGCCGGCGGGAACCTGCCGTCCATCGTCTGCGAACTCAGCCAGGACCAGGACGCCTGGGTCGCCCGGTGACCAACGGCGCTCGTCCGGTTTCATCGGTTCCGCTGGTTCCGCTGGTTCCGCCGCCAGCGCCGGTGCCGGCTGTCGAGGCGGTGGTCTTCGACTGGGGCGGCACCCTGACCCCTTTTCACGACGCGGACCTGCTGGACCTGTGGCGGCTGGTCGCGCACGACCTCGCCCCGGGCCGCGTGCGGGAACTGACCCGGGCGCTGGCGGGCTCCGAACAGCAGTGGTGGGCAACAGCTGGCGGGTCGGGCCGCAGCGGGACGGTCACCGAGCTGCTCGCCGTGGCGTCGACGGCGGTCGGGCTTGACGTGGCCAGCGCCGTGCATCGGGTGGTTGGCCGGCATGACCTGTGCGCCTGGACGCCGCACACGGTGTGCGACCCGGACGCGCTGCTGCTGTTGCACCTTGTGCGTACCCGCGGGCTGCGGATCGGTTTGTTGACCAACACGCACTGGCCCCGCGCGTGGCACTCACGATGGCTTGCCCGGGACGGTCTGCTGGACCTGATCGACGCCCGGGTCTACACCAACGATCTGCCTTTCGCCAAGCCGCACCCGGATGCGTTCCGCGCCGTGCTCGCCTCGCTCGGCGTGCGCGACCCTCGGACGGCGGTGTTTGTCGGCGACCGTCCAGCGAGTGACATAGCCGGGGCCCGCGCGGTCGGGATGCGGACCGTGCTGCTGTCCGACGGCGCGGCTCCTCGGCCGGGGGAGCGAGGATCGCGCGGTGCGGCCGGGGCCGACGCGGTGATCGGGCGGCTCGGGCGGTTACTCGGTGTCCTGGACGGTTGGGCGGCCGGGCTCCACCGGCCGTTCTCACGCGCCGGGTAGCGCCCGGCTGGCCTGGGCCACCGGCTGGCCGGCCGCGACACGAGCCTGCTGGCCGCGCACGGCCATCCCCGTCAGCGCATCGGTCACCAGCGCGCGCATCTCACCGGTCAGCTCGCCGATCGCGTCGTATGCCGCGGCCGACGAGCGGTCCTCGATGCCGGCCAGCAGCAGTAGCACTCCGGCCAGGTCACCGGATAGCGCAGGCAGCTGGTAGGCGGCCTGGGCCGGTGGCGCGGTGCCGCCCCGGTCGAGGATCTCGGCCACCAGCCGGTCGCGCAGCTCTCGATGGGCGGCGAACGCGTTCTCGGCGAGGACGCGGGTCGATTCCGCGGCTGACCGTAGTGGAGCCAGCTCACCGCCGGCCGCGGCGGCGGCATACACGGCGGCGTGCTCAACGGCAAGCAGGTTCGACAGCGTCTGTACCGTGTCAGGGGCGGGTGGGCGCTGCCGCGGGGCCGGCATCAGGCTCAGCCGACCAGCGGGGCGAGCAGCTCGCCATGGGCGGTCTCGGCCGCGCGGATGCTGGCCAGCAGCGGTGCCAGACTCGCCGACGCGGCCAGGCACTGCGCACGCAGGGAAGCCGCGGCGCCACGCTCCAGCTTCAGCAGCGCCGCCATGGTTGCCGGCGCGGACGTGGCCACGTCAGGCGTGCTCGCAACGGTGACAGCCGGTGACGGCCCATCGGGTGCGGCCGTCGTGGCCGCCAGCAGGCGGCTGACATGCTCGGCGTGGTGAGCCCGTACCACACGCAGCGTGGCCGCGACTGACGGATACGCAAGAATAGCTCGATCGTACGCGACGAGCAGCCCCTGTTCCGACTCGACCGCGGACCGGCGCAGCGCGTCGTCCGCGGTGGTCGTCACCGGGGTGGTGGCGGGCTCCCGAGGCGATCGTGTCCAGCTGCATCCGGCCAGGGCTGCGGCCGCCGTCATGGGCAGCACGCCGAGCAGGGCGCGCCTAGAGCATCCATGGCCGGGAATCATCGGGCTCACGGACCAGCAGCTTGACACAGAGCTCCGGATGCCCCGGATGAGGCTCGGGCCGTGACCGACGTAGGCTGAGGATCTCGAGAGGATGTCATGCCGACGCGTGGCGAAGGAGAGGAGCGGGTCGACGTGGGCGACGCCGTGGCCGCAACCAATGCCGGTGGCGGGCGGGGCCGGTCGCGCGGCGCGGACGCCGCGGACCGGGGCCGGGCCAGCAGGGCTGGCCGGGCCGAGCTGCTCCAGCTGCTTGCGCCAGAGCTGGCGACCCACGGGTTTGACCTGGAGGACGTCGTCATCACCCGGGCGGGCTCCCGCAGCGTGCTGCGGGTGGTGGTGGATCGTGACGAGGGTATCGATCTGGACGCGGTCGCCGTGGCCAGCCGGCTTGTCTCCGCTGCCCTCGACGCGGTCGATGGCGACGGACCCGTGTCTGGTCCGTATGTGCTCGAGGTGAGCTCGCCAGGGGTGGACCGCCCGCTGATCGCGGCCCGGCACTGGCGCCGGGCCCGGGGACGGCTGGTTTCGGTGCGCACCCGGGACGGCAGGCAGCTGCTCGGCCGAGTACGCACCAGCGGGCCCGAATCGGTTGATCTCACGATGGATGACCACAATGGGCCAGCCGGCGCGGTGACGCGAATATCCTTCGCGGATGTCGTCCGGGCCGAGGTACAGGTGGAGTTCCGTACGACCGGCGAGGATCCTGCGACCGGGGTGGACGCGGAGGGGGAGGGGGAACGATGAAACTCGATGTAGCGGCACTGCGCGGGATCGAACGGGAGAAGGACATCTCCTTCGACACGCTGGTGGAGGCGATCGAGACCGCGTTGCTGACGGCCTACCGGCACACCGGCGGCGCGGCGCAGGACGCCCGTGTGGTCGTCGACCGGACGTCGGGGTATGTCGCGGTCTACGCCCGGGAGACCTCCGTGGACGGGATGACCCGTGAATGGGAGGACACACCCGACGATTTTGGCCGGATCGCGACGATGACGGCCAAGCAGGTAATCATGCAACGGCTGCGCGAGGCGCAGCAGGAAATCACCTACGGGCAATATGCCGACCGCGAGCATGACGTCGTCTCCGGGGTCGTGCAACATCACGAGCAGCGGGCCGGTTCCAAGGTCGTCCTGGTGGACCTCGGCACTGTCGAGGGTGTGCTCCCGCCAGCCGAACAGGTCCCCGGCGAGCGGTTCGAACACGGTGACCGCGTCAAGTGCTATGTCGTCAGTGTCGTCCGCGGGGCGCACGGTCTCACCGTGACACTGTCGCGAACCCATCCGGAACTGGTCAAAGGCCTGTTCCGGCTGGAGGTCCCGGAGGTGGCGGACGGCACGGTGGAGATCGCCGCGATCGCGCGGGAAGCGGGGCACCGCAGTAAGATCGCCGTTCGGTCGACCGTCGCTGGAGTGAACCCGAAGGGCGCCTGTATCGGTCCGATGGGCAGCCGGGTGCGCGCCGTCATGGCCGAACTGTGCGGCGAGAAGATCGATATCGTCGACTGGTCCGCCGAACCGGCTGTCTTCGTGGGTAACGCGCTGTCGCCGGCGCGGGTCGCTCGCGTCGACGTCACCGACGAGGCGGCTCGCTCGGCCCGGGTGGTCGTGCCGGATTACCAGCTTTCCCTCGCCATCGGCCGGGAAGGGCAGAATGCCCGGCTGGCCGCCCGGCTGACCGGTTGGCGCATTGACATCCATTCGGATACGGAAGGCAGCGGTGGCCCGGCGTCGAAAGAAGGTCCTGAATCGGTGCCCCGGCGGGTCACGACGCCGCCCGCGGCCCGGAGGTCGCCAGCTGCTGGCAACCACTCCGCGGGCGCAACGGGATAGACTGATGGCGGCGCGCCGTGCGGAGCCGCTTCGCACCTGCGTAGGGTGCCGTACCCGGGCGGTGCGGAGCGACTTGGTGCGTATGGTGGTAGTTGGTGGTGAGCTCGTACCCGATGTTCACCGTCGAATGCCAGGGCGGGGGGCACACCTGCATCCCGACCTGGCCTGCCTCGATCTCGCGGAGCGCCGCAGGGCGTTCCCGCGAGCGCTGCGCGTTCCAGGGCCACTTGGGCTTGGGCGTGTCAGGGGCCACCTGGTCAAGCAGTTCACGGAAGATTGGACGACATCACCTGATGTCGACATGGAAGCAGGTCGAGACAGCGATGACCGCGCGATGAGCACGCAGCCATGATCACGACCAGCAGGTAACGAGGGTCACGCGGGCGGACCGCGGGCCGAAAGAAGGAGCACCGTGGTAGGAAAGGCCCGCGTACACGAGCTCGCCAAGGAGCTTGGAGTCGACAGCAAGACCGTGCTCGCCAAACTAAAGGATCTTGGTGAGTTCGTGAAGTCGGCTTCGTCCACAGTCGAGGCACCCGTCGTTCGAAAGCTCAAGGAGTCATTCCCGGTCGAAGGCGCGGCAACGCAGCGGTCGTCCGCCCGCGGCGGTACGTCCCAGGGCAACACGCAGGGCAACGGAAGCCGGCCGGGTGCTACTGGCGCCCGGCCAGGACCTGTGCCCCCCCGTCCCGGTCCGCGGATGCCTGGTCGGCCAGGCATCCCGGCCGCCCCGCCCCGGCCACCCGCCCCAGGCGCTGGGGCGACCGGCCCCGGTCCAGCTCAGCCAGCCCCTGCCGCGCCGCCGGTCCCGACCGCGCCAGCGGCGAACGCATCCGCGAGCGCGTCGGCCCCAGGCGCCGCTCCGGCCGGTGGATCTGGCTCTTTCACGGCTCCGCAGCCCGCGCGGCCCCGGCC